>JAEUVK010000187.1 GCA_016787135.1 Chitinophagaceae bacterium
TCTTTTGCAAAAACTGTCGAGTCAGCAGTAGTTGGCGTTCCGATAAACTCTCGCCATATCTTCACATTACTGTTGAAATAAAGAGTGGCCCCAACAATAACCCCTAATCCGACCTGTCCCAGTATTTTAAACCAGCCTGCTAATCCGTCCTTATCGGTTTTCTTATATGCCCCGCCGGATTGCTGCACTAATCTCTTTGCACGCAGCTTTAAATAATCATCCACGAAACCGATGATCCCTAACCACACTGTGCTGATCAGCATCAGCCGGATATATACTTTGTTCAGGTTTGCCAGCAACAGTGTCGGTATCAGTATCGCCAGGATGATGATGATACCTCCCATTGTCGGTGTTCCTTTTTTAGTTTGCTCTCCTGCAAGTCCCAGGTCACGAACACTTTCCCCGATCTGCTTTTTCTTTAAAAAGTTGATCAGCTTACGGCCATAGATCATAGAGATCGCCAATGCCAGTAACATAGCCAGCAACACACGGAAGGTGATGAAAGTGAACAAAGCACTTCCCGGGAACTTTATTCCTTCCTGTTTAAACCATTCAAATAAGTGATACAACATGCTGGTTCTGGTTACTTGTTTCTTGTTTCCGGATACTGGATTTTCTTTTCAAAATACCTGCCTCTATCCCACTCACCTCTCCAACATCTCAAACATTTCTCTCACCATCTGTTTATCATCAAAATCGTATTTCACTCCTTTTATCTCCTGGTACTTCTCATGTCCTTTCCCCGCTACTAATATTATATCTTCCGGCTTCGCCAAACTGATCGCCGTCTTTATCGCTTCTTTTCTATCCGCTATTGAGATATACTTTCTTTTTGTCGCCACCGGCAATCCTTCTTCCATATCTTTTATAATCTGCAAAGGGTCCTCACTCCTCGGATTGTCACTGGTGAATATCACCTTATCACTATGCTCACAGGCCGCTTCCGCCATCACGGGTCTTTTTGTTTTATCCCTGTCACCACCACAGCCTACTACGGTTATCACCTGCTCAAACCCTTTTTTCAGTTTTTTGATCGTTGCCAGCACATTCAGCAGAGCATCCGGTGTGTGTGCATAATCCACGATAGCGATTACCTTATCTTTTACCGACACCATATAATCAAACCTTCCTTCTGCACCTGTCAGCATACTCAGGTTTCTCAGCACTTCATGCTTATCTTCTCCAAGGCAAACCGCAGCGCCATATACAGCCAGCAGATTATAAGCATTGAACTCACCGATCAGTCTGAAGTGAACTTCCTGCCCGTTAACATCCATCACCAATCCGGTCAGGCTATTCTCAATGATCTTACCTTTGAATTCCGCCAGTGTCTTCAGGCTGTACAAATGCTTTCTGGCATTTGTATTCTGCAGCATTACCGTTCCTCTTTTATCATCTGCATTACTGATCGCAAAAGCAGACGAGCCTAATGAGTCAAAGAAGGATTTCTTTACCCGGATGTATTCATCAAATGTCTGATGATAGTCCAGGTGGTCATGCGTGATATTACTGAACAACCCTCCCGCAAACTGCAGCCCCGTGATACGATGCTGGTGAATAGCATGTGAACTGACTTCCATGAACACATGCGTACACCCTTCATCCGCCATTTGCTTCAGCAATGCATTCAGACTGACAGCATCTGGTGTAGTATGCGTTGCGGGCATTATCTTATCACCAATATGATTCTCCACCGTGCTTAATAATCCGCAGGTATATCCCAGCGATGTAAAGAGCTTATATAATAATGTGGCTATTGTTGTTTTACCATTCGTTCCGGTTACTCCCACCACTTTCATTTTCTCCGATGGTTTGCCGTAAAAATTATGCGCCATATATCCTGCTGCGGCTGCACTATTATCGGCCTGTACATACACCACATCTTCTTTTATTACAGTTGGCCATACCTCACATACTACCACCGCCGCCCCTGACTCAATTGCTTTATCAATGAACTGGTGACCATCCGCTGCTACTCCTTTCACTGCTACAAATACACAACCCGGTTTCACTTTTCTCGAATCGATCTGTATATCGGTGATCTTTATATCCGTACTTCCCTTTACCGACCGAAGGTTCACCTTATATAATACTTCACTCAATATCACGTCAACCTTACTTTAGACTTTTAAACCCCGCTTAATTCCAGCGTCACTGTTATTCCTTTTGCGATCCCCGATCCGGGCTCTACCGATTGTGCTACCACTTTTCCCCTGCCTTTTACAGATACTCTTAACCCCATATTTTCCAGCAGGTAAATCGCATCTTTCAATCCCATCCCTTTTACGTTAGGCATTATCTTTTCACGAATCTTATTAGCCGTCATCACAGGCTGGTAATTATAAGCATATACGCTGCTCCATTCATTTTGCTGAACTGAATCTGCATAAGAAACATTCAGGGTTTTATAAATGCTTTTTATATCACTTGCGTTGCCTGCATAGAAGTAAACAGTGCTATCTGTTTTGATCGCATACATCGCCGGGTCTTTCTTCTGCACATACATTGCATATAATTTTGTCGCCACTTCTTTAAATACAGGGCCTGCCAGGGAGCCACCGTAATGAACGGCTGCATGTGGTTTTGATCTTATCACCACTATACAAGAATATTGCGGGTCGTTAGCAGGAAAGTAACCAACAAAAGAAGCCTGGTAAACCCCGTCGTAATACTTGATGTTTCCATCGGCCACATGCGCTGTCCCTGTTTTACCGGCTACCGGGAAAGGCATGTCCTTGAATGTCGGCCTGCCTGTTCCCTCAGTCACCACGGCTTCCATGCTTTGCTTTGCCGCTTCAATGATCGAAGCATCACCTATCTTCTCTTCCAATACTGTTGGCAAAAACTGTTTTATCATTATGCCATTATTCTGTATGCTGTTCACCAAATATGGCTTCATCATTTTACCATTATTCGCAATAGCATTATATAATGTAAGGGTGTGCAAGGGACTCACCTGCAAAGCGTATCCAAAACTCATCGTGATCATATTCATCACACCACCATTCTTTTTTTCCAAAGGAGCCAGTTGCGGCGAAGGGATATTGGAGAGATCAACAGGGGAACGGACATCCATGTGGAATTTGCGCAGGTATTTTTTAAACTCTGATGGCTCACCGGCAAAGGCTTTATAAGCCAGTTTGCTCATACCTACATTTGAACTGTGCGCAAAACATTCTTTCACAGTTAATACAGGTTTGGGGGAACGTTCAGCATCGTTTACATTACGTGGTCCCACCACCATTTGTCCAGCACTTCCCACCTCGACAAGGTCATTAAGTTTTGACGTCCCCTTATCCAATACTGACAGAAGTGTAATCAATTTTATGGTCGAACCCGGTTCTGTCACACGCAAAGCATAATTATCATCTTCCCAATAGCCGCCATCCGGACGACGACCGAGATTAGCCATTGCTTTTATCTTTCCTGTTCTTGTTTCCATTACAATACAGGTCCCGTACAGCGCTTCACTTTTCACCAGCATTTTCAATAATGCATTCTCAGCTATGTCTTGCATATTCACATCCAGCGTAGTGAAGATGTCTTTCCCATTCTCCGGCTCTACCTGGAATCCCTCTACCGGAACAGCACCACCAGCGATGAACCGCACGAGGCGTTGACCTTTCTGACCACTCAGCAAACTGTCGTAACTTTTTTCCAACCCGACATTTTGCTTTTTCACTTTTCCATTGCTGGCGATGTGTTCCCTTGATAGACCGATCGTCCTGTTAGCAAGCAATCCAAAGGGGGATAGCCGTTTGCTGTTCACTTCAACTATAACCCCGCTTTTATTCCGTCCAAGTTTTACCAATGGGAATGTTCTGAATATCTTATACTGTTCAAATGATAATTTCTTTTTTAAAGGATAGTACCGGTTCCTGCTTTTATACGCCTGTTGCAGGTCTTTTTTATACTGTATCGCTGTTTTATCGTCAAAATAATCAGCCATCGCCATCGAAAAGGAATCCACATTCGCTTTGAACACCTTTCCGTCCTTATCTCTTAAGCCGTCTGCCTGGAGGTCCATATAGATGTCAAACTGTGGTAGCGATGTACTCAGCATTTGCCCATCTTCACTATATATAGTACCGCGGTCAGCATCCAGCTCTACTATACGCTGGTGAAGACTGTCGCTCATACTGCGCCAGTAATCACCCTGGAATCGCTGTATATAAAAAGCCTTGCCAAGTATCAGCAGGCTTAACAACGCCATACCGATAAAGCCGAGGTATACCCGCCATAATATGTCACGCCTTACTTCCAATGTCGCCGCTTGTCGCTGGTTTTATTTAGTTGTTACCTTCTTACCTTGTAGCTTACCTGCATTCTCATACTTTATTCTCCTCCGCCACTTCCATTACCTATGGTATCTCTAAGTACCACCGGGGAAGCTGTCAGTTCCTTTAGTCCCAACGGCTCGACCGCTTTGGCCAATTCGCTTTGCTTACTGCGAAACATCACTTCGCTTTTCACCGTCTTATACTCGTGTTGTAATTCTTTCACTTCTTTAGCTGTACGGTTGATATTACGGATGGTCTTGTCAGCATTGTGACCATTGTATATATATATCACCGCCAGTAATGCCAGGAAAAAAATAAAAGGGATCTGTTTTACGATGGATTGATAATTCAGTAATCGTTTCCAGTCGAGCCGGGATTCTTTTTCTTTTACCAATTGATCTTCCATAACTGCTGGATTTACCTTTTCAATGGGTTATAGTTATTGTTCAGTTTATTAAAGACTTCAGAATAGCGCTAAGACGCTTCACACCATCATCACTTTTTCAGCTATCCGCAGTTTTGCACTCCGGGATCTTGGATTTTCTTTTATTTCTTTTTCGGTGGGCAGGATAGGCTTTTTTGTTATCACTTTCAGTTCACTCACCGGTTCATCATTAATAAAGGGGTTCGTTTGCAGCTCATCGAATGTGCCGCGACGAAAAAAATTCTTGACCAACCTGTCTTCCAATGAGTGGAAAGTAATAATGACTGCCCGGCCTCCGGGCTTCAGCAGCTTTGGTGTCTGCTGCAGCATTTCCTTCAATGCACCCAATTCATCATTCACTTCAATGCGCAACGCCTGGAACACCTGGGCAAAGTACTTGTTAGGGTTTCCTTTTACAATTTCACGGAGGGCAGTTTTAAAAGCCTCGATCGTCCGAAGCGACACACTGTTACGAACCTCTACAATTTTTTTGGCCAGTGTTTTTGCATTAGTCACTTCCCCGTATTGCTCAAACAATTTATGCAGCTTTTGCTCGTCATAGGTATTCACTACATCAAACGCCGTTAACGTTTGCCGTTGGTCCATCCGCATATCGAGGCTGGCATTAAAGCGTATAGAGAAACCCCTTTCCGCTTCGTCAAACTGGTGACTGCTTACTCCGAGATCAGCCATAATGCCATCCACCGCAATAATATTGTAGAGCCGGAGGAACCTCTGCAGGTGACGAAAGTTGTGCGGAACAAATGTTACCCGGCTATCAGCGGGTACATTCTTTTTCGCATCCTCATCCTGGTCAAATACAATTAACCTTCCGCCAGTTCCCAGTTTTTCGAGTATTGCTTTAGAATGTCCGCCACCGCCGAAAGTGCAGTCCACATACACACCATTTGCTTTTATTTGCAACCCTTCAATGACCTCACGAAGCAGAACAGGTATATGATAACCAGAACCAGGGTCGCTATCACGATACTTGCTCATGATCACTAATTCTTAGTTACCGGTAGTACGATTAATGTTCATCACTTCATTGGCCAGGTTACTGTACCTCTCCTCTGAAAATGAGTCAAAGAGCTTTTGTTTGTACTTATTACTATCCCAGATTTCGATACGTTTGATCTTTGCCACCAGCACAATGTCCTTATCCAGCCCCGCCTGTTCTTTCAGGTTCGGGGGCAACAACAACCTGCCTGCACTATCCGGCTCCACGAAAGTGGCCCCGTTCAAAAAGAAGTCGAGGAACTCTCTCACCTTCGGGTCAAAATCATTCAGCTTACTAATGTCTTCAAACAACTCATCCCAGTTCTGAATAGGGTACAGATTCAAATATTTTTGAAAACCCCTGTTAATAACAAAGCGGGGAGTTTCTGCATCCGGGAGCTGCTTTTTGAACCCCGCCGGCAGAAGAAACCGCCCTTTTGCATCCAAAGTGGCCTCGTATTCTCCTAAAAGCCTTATCATTATCAGGAAGTTGAATCAATTTTCCATTAATTTCCACAAAATAACACTTTTCTACACCAACTAACCAAATTTTTTGATTTTTCTTTTTTCCACAGGTGTTATCCAGCGGAAAGACGCCATAGGAAAGGGTTTCATGGAAATTTGAAAATTCGTCACCTAAAGGGCGGTTAGTTAGCTGTGAATTGCGGTGGAAAAGCTGTGAATTAACTTGAACAGGCAGATTTGCCTGCATTTCTGTCATCGGGCAAAAAGGTTATTTTGTATTATGGCAACAGCAGGGTATTCAGGCACTCCACTTATTAAAAAACTCGGCATCAAACCTGAGTCATCCGTATTACTGATCAACCAGCCGGATGATTATTATGATTTGCTTACCGCGGATATGAGCATTCAATTGTGTAAAAAAAATGATATGCCTGACATCGTTCATCTTTTTGTACGGAACAATAAGGAATTTGAAAGGGAAATGAAGAAGCTGAAGAGTATGTGCAAAGAGAATCCAAACATCGCAATCTGGGTCTCCTGGTATAAAAAAACAGCGAAGATACCTACAGACATTACTGAAGATGTCATTCGCAATTATGCACTGAAGAATGAACTGGTGGATGTAAAGGTCTGTGCTGTAAGTGATATATGGAGCGGATTAAAGTTAGTTGTGCCGGTAGCAAAACGATAGTATTTTTGCTCTTCACCAAATGCGACAGTTGGTCGCAGCGCCATGCATCCGAAGAATATTTCTATCAAGGATTACACCTATCACCTCCCTGAAGAAAAGATCGCCCGCTATCCGTTAGCTGAAAGAGATATTTCTAAGCTTCTTGTTTATAAAACAGGAAACATATCCGAAACGATTTACAGGAACATTGATGAGTATCTTCCCCCAGATAGCCTGCTGATCTTCAATAATACAAAAGTGGTAGAAGCACGGCTATTATTTCAAAAACCTACCGGTGGCATTATCGAGATATTCTGCCTTGAACCGCACGAGCAATATGCAGATATTACTTCAGCCATGCTGCAACAGAAAAAAGTGTTGTGGAAATGTCTGGTGGGAGGGGCTTCCAAATGGAAGCATGGACAGGTACTGGAAAAAAAAATAAATTCCGGCCGTAAAGAAATCATTCTTCATGCTGCCTATAGAGAAAAAAAAAACGATCATTTTATCATTGAGTTATCCTGGCAGCACGGGAATATGAGTTTTGCAGAAATACTTCATCACGCCGGCGCTATGCCTTTGCCCCCTTATATTAAAAGAGAAGCAGATGCATCAGACAATGAACGCTATCAAACAATTTATGCGCACCTCGATGGCTCGGTGGCTGCTCCTACCGCAGGCCTGCATTTTACTGATGTTATTTTCGAAAAATTAAAAAATAAAAATGCCCGGACTGATTTTGTAACGCTGCATGTCGGCGCAGGAACTTTTAAACCTGTGAAGAGTGAAATAATGCAGGAGCATGAAATGCATGCAGAATTTATTGATGTTTCAGCCGGTACTATCCGGAATATTCTCAGCCATCTTCATGATCATATTATAGCCGTTGGCACCACATCACTCCGCACTATCGAAAGCCTGTATTGGATGGGAGTAAAATGCTTGACAGATAGCGGACGATCAGCTACTGAGATCACACAGTGGGAAGTGTATGATAAACTTCCGCAGGACATAGCAGTTTCCGAAGCATTGCAGGCGTTGCTGCAACAAATGAAAGAGAACGATCAGCAACGATGGATCGCTAAAACACAGATCATCATTGCCCCGGGCTACACGGCAAGAATAGTAAAAGGCCTGGTCACTAATTTTCACCAGCCGAACTCTACTCTACTCTTATTAGTGGCTGCGCTGATCGGCGAAGGTTGGAGGAAAGTATATGAATATGCTTTGAAAAATGAATTCCGCTTTTTAAGTTATGGGGACGGAAGCCTGTTATGGATACCTTAGCTTACTTTTTGAGAGACGTGGGCATTCTTTTTTAGAGGAAGCTCAATGGTGAATATACTTCCTTTACCCAGTGTACTTTCCACTTTTATTTCACCGTGGTGAGCTTCGATCATTGTTTTTACATAACTTAATCCAAGACCGAATCCTTTTACATTATGAATATTACCAGTATGCGCCCGGTAGAATCTTTCAAATACCCTTTTGACTGTCTCTTTATTCATGCCGATACCGTTGTCCTCTACCCGTATGATCAGGTTCTTCCCGTTTGACTGCGTGCTGATCTTTACAAATACAGGCGTATTGTCTTTTGAATATTTGATGGCGTTATCGATCAGGTTATTCACCAGGTTGGAAAAATGCACCTCGTCAGCATCAATATAGTCATTCTCTGCATTGAGCAATAACTCAGCCCGGCCATTCTTTTGCTGCAGTTGCAAAGCAAAATTATCGGCCACATCCTTGATGACCTCATGCACATGTACCGGTTTCAGGTTCAGCTCTACCTCCTGCTTTTCTAATTGTGAAGCCTTGAGAATCGTTTCTACCTGCCGGTTCATTCGCTGGTTCTCCTCCTTGATGATCGTACTGAAATAGGATATCTTTTCCCTGTCCTGCAACACCTTTTCATTCTTCATGGCATCCACTGCCAGAGAAATGGTGGCAATAGGCGTTTTGAACTCATGCGTCATATTGTTGATGAAGTCATTCTTGATCTCTCCCAGCTTTTTCTGGCGGAGCATGGTCCGTACGGTCAGGTAGAATGCCGCAATAATGATGATTGTGAAAAGTATAGCACTGATGAAATTGTAGCGAAGAGATTTAAAAGCAAATGTTTTATAATTCACTCCAACAATAAACAAGTGCTCATCCATGGCCAGGTTCTCTGCGGCTGACCCACTGGGTGTTATAAGGGTATATGCAGGAGGTGAATAATTGTTTAGTGTATCATCCAGTTCCCTTCCAAAGTTCTCAGACTGTCTTTCAATTTTTCCAACCAGGTTATTCCTGGGATCTGCAGCGATCAGCCCAAATTCAAATTGCATCTTTTCAATACCCATTCTCTTAAAGGCGTTCCTGATCTTTTCGCTCAGCTCGGCATTATTAAACCGTCGGCCAACAGTGGTAGGCCTTAAAAACTCAATGGAAAAGTCATCCGTAAGGAGATTATCAGATTTGGTGATACCCGGAGAATAGTTACCCTTATATTGGATCAATTCATCACCCACCATTTTCGTGGCGGCATTTATTTTTTCCTTTATTTGTTCCTGGCGGAGGAGCACCATATTCTGCAGCCAGGTGACCTGAAAAAAGATGATACCTATCAGGGACAAGGTGATCAGTATAGTAATAATGGTAAACGTCCGTTTCACGAATAATTATTAAGTTCAACCCGAAAGATAAAAGCTTTTTGATTTACAACCGGCAAAAATACTGTCTCACAGCCAGATGCGGAACTATGCCTGCCACTGCTGGGCTTTTTTAACGGAGCTTTAAAGATGAAGGTCTTGATCCAACGATTGCGTTATGCTATAATCCAGGAAGAGAAAATGATACTGTCTTTAATTTTGAAAAGGATTTTGCATTAAATTGAAGTATGGTTGACCCTGGACCAGGCATACTGCTTATCGCTGACCCCTTTCTGAAGGATCCCAACTTTCTCCGCACAGTAGTGTTCTTATGTGAGCATAAGAAAGAAGGCAGTTTCGGTTTTGTATTGAATCGCAAATACGAGAATACGCTTGATGAGTTGATTCCCGATCTCGATAACCTCAAACTCCCTGTTTATTACGGGGGGCCGGTACAATTAGATACCATTCATTTCCTACACCAGTATCCGGATGAAATACCCGGTGGTGAAGAAGTGATCAAAGGTGTGTATTGGGGTGGTGATTTTGAAAAAGTAGTGGAAATGCTTAAAAACGGAACGGCCGACCCCAATAAGATCCGCTTTTATATTGGCTATTCCGGCTGGAGTGATGGACAACTGGATAATGAACTGAAAGAAAAAACCTGGCTCACGGTAGCAGGTACCCGCAAACTGATCTTTCACCGCGACCCGCAGGAGATATGGAAAGACTCGCTTAAACAACTGGGCGGCGATTATGAAATGATGATCAATTTTCCGATAGACCCCCAGCTGAATTAATTCCTTTGCATTCCGGAACAGTTATTGCAACTTAGCAGCTGATTTATCCATCTGCACAAAAATCAATTTCATGAAAAAAGCTTTTATCGCCACACTGTTATCTGTATCTGTCGTACTAATATCCTGCGAAGGGTTGAAACAGATCGCCTCTATTCTTGCCCCTTCTGAATTTGAGATGGCCACCGGTTTAAAAGACGCTTTATCCCAGGGGCTGTTCAAAGGTTTTGATGCATTTGCCGAACCAACCGGCAACCCGTTGGTTCGTTTTGCATTTCCCGGCGATGCCGCAAAGATTGAAAAAACACTTCGTGATCTGGGTATGGATAAAATGGTGGACCAGGTGACCGGTAAATTTACCAGGGCCATGTCATCGGCCGTAGTAGCAGCCAAACCGATCTTTCTGAATTCCGTAAAGAATATGAGCATCAAAGATGCCGCCGGCATTTTACTGACCGATAATAATCATGCGGCCACTGACTATTTTAAAACGGCCATGAGCCCTGAACTGATGACCGCTTTCCGCCCGATCGTTGACAGCACTATTAAACTGGAAGGCGCCAATAAGGACTGGAGCAGCGTTGTAAATGTGTATAACAAGATCCCCTTCATTAATAAACCACTGGAGCCGAGCCTTACCGATTTCATTGCCGCCCGTGCCATTGACGCCATGTTTGTCAGTGTAGCCAATGAAGAAGAGAATATCCGAACCAAACTGGAATTCCGGAAAACGGATATGATGAAGAAAGTATTTGGTTACGCCGAAGAAGAAATGAAGAGAAGGGCGCAGCAGCCAAAGCAGTAAGAAGTTTCAGAGGTTCCAGGAGTTCAAGAGGTTAAAAGGGTTGTACTCTTTAGACCTCTTTGACATTTTATACTATTCTGACCTTCACAGTTGATGGTCAGTGCAGCCAAAAGGAAGTGATTTGAAGAATTGGAGGAGTGGGTTGAAGGAATCACAGGTACCTAAATCCTCCATTGAGGGAGAGTTATGACAGTTCTTCCTGCCAAAATGCAATTGACTTACGCTATTTTACGTTTCAGCATTGCAGGT
>JAEUVK010000011.1 GCA_016787135.1 Chitinophagaceae bacterium
TGGGCAGAACTGGATCGTATCGCCTCTCAGTATAAAACGGTGGAGGAGTGGGAAAAGAGAAAGGCTGACCTTAAACCTTGTCTCCTGGAAGCGTTGCAACTGACACGCCTGCCTGCATCACCCGGCACAGCACCCATCAAAGTCAACTTCAGAAAGATGAACGGCTATACTATTGAGAATATGGCCATCGAAATACTGCCTGGTGTATGGGTGAATGGTTCGTTGTACAAGCCTGCGAAATATAAAGGAAAGATACCGGTAGTGCTGCACCCGCAGGGACATTGGGACAAGCATCGTTACCGCCCCGATTGTCAATACACCTCAGCGGCTATTGCAAAGATGGGCGCCATGTTATTCAATTACGACATGTTCGCCTGGGGCGAATCAACACTACAGTTTGATTTTGCAGATCATCGCAGGAGCCTGGCGATGACACTGCAAACATTGGCCAGTATCCGCATTTTAGATTACTTGTTGACACAAAAAGATACGGACACCAACCGGGTAGCAATCGTGGGTGGCAGCGGCGGCGGCACGCATACGGTTTTTATGACAGCGCTGGACAAACGAATCAAAGTATCAGCGCCAGTGGTCAATCTTTCTTCTTACTTCTACGGCGGTTGCCCTTGCGAGAGTGGTACCAATGTGCATAGTTGTGGAGGAAGAACCGATAACCTGGAAGTAGCAGCAATGGCTGCACCGCAACCGCAGCTGGTGGTGAGTGACGGCGGTGACTGGACAGACCGTATGCCGGAGCATGACCTGTTGTACCTGCAGAAGATATATAAATGGTATGGTAAAGAAGATAACCTGGTGAATGTGCATTTGCCCGATGAAAAACATGATTTTGGTTTCAGTAAACGGAAAGCGGTATATGAATTTTTTGCAAAACACCTGCAGCTGAATTTAAAAGCAATTCAGAATACAGGCGGAGCTATTGCGGATACGGCCATCACACTGGAACCAGAGAATGCATTTTATGTTTTTGGCGATAAAGGGGAAAAGTTGCCATCTCATGCGGTAAAGGGCTTTGATAACCTGGAAACACTTTTTGCTGACGAAGTACAAAAAGCAAGAAGCAGCCAGCGGTATAAGATCGGCCTGATAGACCTGATGTTATTAAAAAGACAAAAGTTAGGAGCCATCACGCTGACCGGGCAGTTGAAGGCGGATGGAGTAGAAGTGGATATGGGGGGATTGGGCAACCGCCCTACATTCGATAACCAGTTACTGATTGATTCTGTAAGAGAAAAGTTTTTGCAGACAGCGAAGGAGAATAATGTAGAGATATTCTCACTGGCGATGACAGGTTACTATGCACAATCATTTTGCGGGAGGGAAGAATATAAACGTAGTATTGAGGATTGTATTAAGACCATGCAGTTGATGCATGTAAAGACCGCTTTTTTGCCATTGGGTGTGCAATGCGACCTGAAGAAGAAGCCTGAAGTAAGAGATTCAGTGATAGCGAGGTTAAAGGTAGCAGGCAAAATGGCCGAAGCCGCCAATGTGGTGATCGGCGTCGAGACGGCTTTATCTGCCAGAGAAGAAGTGCAGTTGCTGAAAGAGATCGGTTCACCGGCTATAAAGATCTATTTCAATTTCTCCAATCCATTGAAAGACGGAAGGGACCTTATTTCGGAACTGAAGATACTCGGTAAGGACCGCATCTGCATGATACATGCCACGAATAAGGACAGCGTATGGTTGGAAAACGATCCGCAGATTGATATGTATAAGGTAAAGGGGACGCTGGATGAAATGGGCTGGAGCGGCTGGTTAGTGATCGAGCGCAGCCGTGATGCAAAGAAGCCGTCGGATACAAAATATAATTATGGGGCGAATACGGCGTACCTGAAAAAAATATTCCAGGACGGCAAATAGCTAATGCAGGCTCACCACTCTTTTCATTTTCCATTCATTGTTTTTATGCTGCCAGAAGATAATGAACTTACTGGCATGAGGGACGGCGTCAGGTTCCTGGTTATTATGAAACATATGTGATCCCATCTCAATAGCCCCGTAATCTTTGATCGGGTAAACCTCGATACTGCCTTTCACCAGTTCACGGGTCACCTTACCGCAGATATTATTCTTTGTTCCTTCCAGCAGCTGCTGTTTGGAGGTCATCAGCCCGCCTTTATCATGATAGAATTCTATGCTGTCATCATAGTAATTGGCCTGCAAGGCAAGATCACATGTATTATAGGCGGTAAAGAACAGGCTGTCATGTTTCACAATAGTATCATAGAGCTCCTGTGAATCAGGTTTATATTTTTCTTCCCGGGTAACAGTATTATCTTTTTTGCTGTTGCAGGCAATGACGATGAGGATCGTCAATAAAGACACCGCAATCAATGGACGGTTATATCGCATGTTCAATTTGTTTTTTGGGTTCGGGTGCTGAATTTTCCTTATTCATTCATATAGTGTAAAAAATAAAATAGTAAAATCTTCCATCATTATAGTCAATAATTACATTGTCTTCGCATGTTGCTGATTCTACATTTAGTAAGATTTTACAATTAGATGCCGCACTGTTAAAAAGGCTTTGCTAAATTAAATATTAAACTAACGATTTGCTATGAAACGACAACTATTTGCCGTTGGGATAGGTCTTTGTCTGTCTGTCCCGCTTCTGGCTGTTCCCGGTTTTTCCAACAAAATCTTCCATCATTACTATTCACCATTTCAAACGGTGGTCACCGGAAAGGTCACCAACGCTGATGGTGAAGCACTCGCCGGAGTGACCGTTGCGGTGAAAGGTACGAAGACGGCAACGGTTACTGATGCCCTTGGTAATTTTTCCATACAAATGCCGGAAGGAACAGAGGTCCTTGTATTTACTTATGTAGGCCATGAGGACCAGGAGATCAATGTCAGCGGCAAAAGCAGCATTGCTGTTAAGATGAAGTCAGCCGAATCTACTTTGTCAGATGTGGTCGTGATCGGTTATGGCTCCCAGCGAAAGGCAAATCTTACCGGTTCAGTGGCTACTGTATCGGGCAATACACTTGCGCAACGACCGGCGCCCAATTCAGCGAACCTGCTGCAGGGACGTGTTACAGGTTTGCAGGTGACGCAACCTTCTTCAGAACCCGGCAGGGATAATCCTAACCTGCTGATCCGCGGCCGCACATCGTTCAGCACCGGCACAGCGCCATTGATCCTGATAGATGGTGTGATCGGCAACCTGAATAACCTTTCACCGAACGATATTGAAAATATTACTGTATTGAAAGATGCAGCCTCTGCATCCATTTACGGTTCAAGAGCTGCCAATGGGGTGATACTGGTAACGACCAAAAAAGGAAAGAAGGGTGCCACCCAGATCAACTATTCTGCCAACTTCTCCCGGCATACCGCTACTGCTTTACCTGACTTTATCACCAATTCTGCGGAGTACATGGAAATGTATAATGCGGCGGCTACCCGCAGCGGTGTTGCTTTTAAATATGCACAGACAGAGATAGACAAATACCGGAATGCTACTGACCGTAACCAGTATCCCAATTTCGATGCCCTGGATTATTATTTTAAACCGGCGACCGTCATGAACCACAACCTGTCAGTATCAGGCGGAACGGATAAAAGTGCATTCAATCTTTCGGTAAGCTATCTTGACCAGGATGCATTGCTGCCGGTGTATAGTTTTAAACGTTACAATGCATTGCTGAACTATACCAGCCAGCTAAGTAAATCAGTGACGGTTGGTACGGTGATGAATATGACTTACAAGAACAGGCAGGAGCCTCCTTTCACCAGTGAAAATGTATCCCTGCTGGTGTATGCAGCTGGTCCGTTGATCACACCTTTTCTTCCTGATGGCAGCGGCCGCATTGTTTCAAGGGCCTATGCACTGGAAGGGAAGAACCGCAACGCACAGGAAGCATTTGAAATGGGATGGCAGAATACAAAGGAATACAGCCTCAATGCACAGGCGTATATGGATGTAAAATTCCTCCGGAACTTCACCTGGTCATCAAAAGCAGCGGTGATCTACACGGATGAGTATTATAAAATGTACCAGCATCCGTATAATTCATACGTGCTTCAGGAAAAAGCCGCCAGTGGAGATTATGCTTTCTTTTCTTTCGGCCCTGACCTGGTGGGTGTGACTGATCAATACTCCAAATCTATTTCTCCGACATTCTATACTACGGTGACCTTCGACAGGGATTTCGGCGACCATGCTGTAAGGGCCCTGGCAGGCTTTGAACATATTTTTACCCGCAACCAGGGTTTGCGTGGAAGAAGGTTCAATGGAGTTTCATCCGCTATTACCGAGATCGCCGGTTACTCTTCCACCGGTGAAGCATTGATGAATACTTATCCGCGTTTGCCGGGTTTACCGGGGCTTTCAGAAGCAGGTCTTCAATCTTTCTTTGGAAGGGCCAACTATAATTACCGCGGAAAATATTTACTCGAAGCCAATATCCGCTATGATGGTACATCAAGGGTTTCGCCAGACTATCGCTGGGGTATATTCCCGTCTGTATCGGCAGGATGGTTAGTGACAAGTGAAGAATTTTTCCGGAACAAATTCAACTGGGTGAATACACTCAAGCTCCGTGCCTCTTATGGCACGCTGGGCAACCAGGATATTGGAAACTATCCTTACCAGGATGTGTTGTCGCTGAACGTGAGTTATCCTTTTGGTAACAGTACGCCTGTATCCGGCGCTGTGCTGAACAATTTCAGGGACCAGAGTATTAAATGGGAGTCCACCAGTATCCTTGATTTCGGATTTGATCTTGATATCTTCAAAGGAATGCTGGGTGTAACATTCGATTGGTTCCGCAAGAATACATTTGATATTCTTTCAGCAATACCGGTACCGGCAAGCCTTGGACTCGGTGGCCCCACACTCAACAATGGTAAGATGCATTCCCAGGGTATTGAACTGGAACTGCGGCATGAGAACCGGATCGGGCAGGTGAGTTATGGATTGAACGGCTATATCTCTACTGCAAAAAACAAAGTGGACAAGATCATCACTCCGTCATTTGGTTCTTCTATCCGCCAGGTGGGTTATGAGTATGACGGACATTACCTGTACATCTTTGATGGTATATTCCAGGAAGAAGAGATCGCTGCCGGCAATTTTCCTACGCAATCGCCAACTCCCCGTGCCGGCGATATCCGCATCAGGGACCTGAATGGTGATAAAAAGATCGACGGCAATGACCGCATGTATGTAAAAGGAGCTTATCCTGATTTTATTTATTCATTCGGCGGTCATGCAGGTTACAAAGGATTTGAACTGACCTTCTTCTTCCAGGGTGTGGAAGGATTGAAATCGAGAGTAAACAACTGGGGTATTGATCCGTTTATGCAGGGCACACCTCCCACTACCAAATGGCGTGATGCATGGACCCCGCAAAACAGAAGCAATACGATCCCGGCGATCTATGTATCCGGTTACCAGCCGGTGTCATCATGGAGCGGATCTACCTATTACCTGATGGATGCTTCTTACCTGCGTTTGAAGAACCTGATGCTATCCTATAATATACCCGCTTCCATTCTATCAAAGATCAGGTCAAAAGGAATGACCGTATATGTGTCGGGTGAGAACCTGGCTACGTTCACCAAATACGAAGGCAGCGACCCCGAAAGAGCAAGCCAGACGGGCAACTATGTGCAGTACCCGCAGGCAAGAATCATCAATGTCGGTTTAAACGTTAAATTCTAAAACTATGACTACGAAAAATAAGATCATTGCTTGTATTTATGCAGGCTTCATGTTAGGCGCCGCTTCCTGCAAAAAGAATTTCCTGGACAGGGCCCCGCTCGACAGTGTATCTACCACGATATTCTGGAAAACAGAAACCGATGTGCAAAGCGCATTGGCAGGTATTTACAGCAGGCTGGCGCAAAACTTTCTTGGCTATGAAAGAGTGTACCTGGACGGATTAACGGATAACGCATACCTTGATAACAATACCAATCAGCCGAGTATGCCGTTGCTGGCCACCGGGAGCATTACCCCCACGGTAGGCGGTTCGCTGAGTAATATGTACAGCACACCCTACAGGGCCATATCCACCTGCAACTATTTCCTGGATAATGTAGATAAATCACCGGTAGCCGATGCGCAGAAGAATATTTACAAGGCGGAAGCGAGATTTGTAAGAGCATTGTGTTATTTCGATCTCGTGCAGGCATTTGGTGGTGTGATCATTTACCGCAATTATCCTACTACACTGGATGCCGTAAAGATTGCCAAAAGCACCAAAGCAGAAGTATATACTTTTATTGAAGAAGACCTTGACTTTGCCATTGCCAATCTCCCTGATGTCAAATACAACGGCCATGCCGTGAAAGGAAGTGCACAGGGAATAAAGGCGAGGGTATTGCTGGCACAGGAAAAATGGGCGGATGCCGCTGCTTTGTGCCAGCAGATCATGACCAATGCAACCGGCAAGTTTGGCTTGTCCAATAACTATGCGAACATTTTCAAAACAACGGGGCAAACCAATGCGGCTGTCAACATCGAGATCATGTTCTCCACCCAATACCTCGCTACTACTAATCCGCAACGGGTGAGTCCCGGTGCAGCCGGTATGGATATCGAACTCGGCTGGTGGTCGCTGATGCAACCTTACCAGGACCTCGTCAATGATTATCATATGACCGATGGTTTACCGGCCAGTGAGTCGCCGTTGTATAATGCGGGCATACCGTATGCGAACCGTGATCCCCGACTGAACCTGACCGTTAAGCTGCCGGGTGAAGCATGGACAAATCCCAATACCGGCGCTGCATGGAACAGCAGTTATGTACCTGCTACCGGTTTCATCACTGAAAAATATGTAGACCTGACAAAGGCCCCGTTCACTACCACTACGGCTACTTCTACCGACCAGGATTATGTACATCTGCGGTATGCAGATATCTTATTGATGTATGCAGAAGCGAAGAATGAGGCCAGTGGACCGGATGCATCAGTGTATGCAGCCATTGACCAGGTAAGGGCAAGAACGGGTATTGCTATGCCGGCGACCAACCAAACAAGGTATAATACCAAAGACCTGTTACGTGAATATATCCGGCACGAAAGAAGAGTTGAATTTGCCCTCGAAGGCCAGCGCTATAATGATATGAAACGCTGGAGGATCGCCCATGTCAAATTACCGACGCTGGTGACACCGGCCAACGTGCCCCTGAAGTTTGAGCAAAAGAATTACCAGTTGCCTTTCCAGCAAAGTGAACTGGACAACAACCCGCAATTAGTACAAAACGACGGATATTAAATAAACAGCTAAGCAGTCTTTCATTCATATAGCAGTCTAGAAGCAGACAAGAACCGGGACGAGTTTCCCGGTTTCTTTTTTATTACTTTATCCGGGTACAGGTATTTTACTTTTTGCCGGAATGATCGTTTATTCCTTTTTCAATATTTCCATTAACCTTGCATTGAGATAAAGTTTCTCTTTACCTACTACAATGCTTTTCAGAAAACCTTTTTCTTCGAGGTTCATTAAATAATTGCCTGCTGTTTTTACGTTGCCGATCCCCGCTTCCACCAGGAAATTTCTTTTGGTATAGGGTAGCCGGAAAAGAGCTTCTAACAAGTCTTTAGAATAGATTTTCGGCAGCTTTTTCTGAACCTGTGTTCCCATCAGCTGCATTTGTTTTTCTATTTTTTCAATTCGTTCTCTTCCTTTTTTAGCACTTACTTCTGTCATATCCAGCATGTACATGATCCAGTGCTGCCAGTCATTTTTTTCCGTCACACCCCGAAGTCTTGTATAGTATTCATTTTTGTGTTGCAGGATATAGCTGCTCAGGTAGAGGGCCGGCATATCCATCAGTCCGCAAAGTTCCAGGTAAAGCAGGAGAATGATCCGGCCTGTTCTGCCATTGCCGTCAAAGAAAGGGTGTATCGCTTCAAACTGGTAATGGATCAGCGCCAGCTTTACTAATGGGTCAATATGATCTTCTGTATTAATAAAAACCTCAAGTGCTTTCAGTTTATCCCTGATAATCCTTTCTCCTTCGGGTGGGGTATATACCACTTTGCCGGTCACGGGATTTTTTAATTGTGTTCCCGGCAGGTTTCGTATGCCGGTTTCATTTTCTTTAATGATCCGCATGATGGCGATAAAGAGGTTGGTGGTCAGCAGCGGTTTCTTTTTTATCTGCTGTACACCGTACCACAGCGCATCTTTGTAATGGATCACCTCTTTGGTGGCGGGATTCTCTGCTTTCTTATCGGTTACGGTTGCCCGGAATAATTCATCCTGCGTGGTGATGATGTTTTCAATGGCAGAACTGGCCTGCGCTTCCTGCAACTGGATCGTGTCAATGAATAAAGTGGGATTGGGCAGGTTCTTGATAGCGCCTTTCAGTTCCGATAAAGACCGGCTGGCCGAAATGATCTTTTTGAGAATAGCTTTTGTTTCTATATCCGTTTTCGGCGGCAGATCGGGTAAATGATTGTATGGTTTCAGGGGGTCATACTTCATTTTTCAGGTGTTTTGAACGAGGGTGTCAAACGCCCTCGCGTTTTTAAACGAAGGTAAAAATAGGCAAAAAACGCCCTCGTTCAAAAAACGAGGGTAAACCGTGCCCTCGTCCGGATTTGACCCTGGCCGGGCATTTTTACGATGCAAATATTATTGCTTCGTGAGGGTGATAGTATGATCTACCAGTTTCATGCCGCCATGTTGGCCATGACCTGGTACGACAATCTTCGCCAGCGGGAATGCGGCTTTGACCTTTTGCAGTGTAGAAGCATAGGCTTTCAGATCGCCGTCATCCGTATATCCAAGGTCCTTTGAAGCGGTTTCTTTTACCATGCAATCAGCAAAAAGGATTTTCTCTTCCGGTATCCACACCACGATATGATCCATGGTATGCGCAGGACCGAAGTAACGGCCAACCAGGTGGAACGAACCGAATGATATAGTGGTGGAATCGGCAAGCCCGTGATCGGGTACGGGCAGGCCTTTTTCCATGGCGATCTTTATTGTTCTTTCACCGGCATAGGAAGGGATGCCTTTTTCTTTGACCGCCTGCAGGCCGCCCATGCTGTCGCCATGCCAGTCGGCCGTTATGAAACCGGTGATTGTCAGTTTCATCGAATCCTGTATATAGACAAGCAGTTGCCGGGTGACACTGTCCGTCATCGGTGTATCGAACAGAAAAGCTTTACCATTTTCTATTAACAGCATCCCGTTAGATCCGATGCGGCCCCATGTTTCCGTCATGGAGAAGGCTTCATGGATATATGCATGTTTGGAAAGCCGGATCAGCCGCAGGTTGTTGTTGATATTAATTATTTTCTGGGCATGGAGGATGCCGGTTAGGAGAAGGCCGGTGAGCAGGAGGGATATTCTTTTTTTCATGTTAGGTTTAGAGTTTTATGTTGGCTTGTGAGGCCGAATCTTGGTATCAGGTATCAAAAGGCCTTGAAACGTTGCTTGTGTGTCGGCTGATGCACTTTTTGCCTTGTCTTCCTAAATAAAAATTGCTATTCACTTCTTACAAACGTTGCCCTTCTGAAGATACTGTCGAATAGTTTATCCGGCTTATCAAAGTAAATTGTGCTTCCGCCAAATTTGGCATCAATTGTATGACCTGCTGTACTGAAAGACATGGTGATGTCCTTTCCTTTTTTATCCTCACTGGTCCAGTAACCAAAAACAGGCTCACCGATCCCATTAAATTCAAAATTGTTACTGTCTTTGAGTGAAATTGTCCAGTTAACGGCATCGCGGATCTTAGCTGAAATTCTTGATGTGGTATCAATAGGCGCAATTTCTAAAATCCGATAAGTGCCCAAAAGATTCTGTTCATAAGTACTGTTATCACAACTGGTAGTTGACAATAGCAGAAATAAAGTAAAGCAGGGTAAAACAAATTTGAGTAAGCTCATCTGGACTGTTAATGAATCGAAATTAGTTTATTTTGGCATGAGGCGATCAGATCTCCATTATTTTCAAATGTACAAAACCAATCCGGGGATGGGGCTATGTGATAAGGTTTGTTACACCGTTGGCGACCAGTTCTGTTTATTGCTGCTCAAACCTTAGTAGAAACCAGCCGGTTGATTACGCTGACCTTATTGCCTTATTGTTTGATTAAAGGAGGGGAAGCAATTTATAATCATGGCTTGTGAAACTTTGGGGGCAAGTTTTTATTTCTTCTTTTTAAGACTAATGAGTTTTTCAAACTCATTTTTTATTCTTTTTTGCTCTTCTAATAAATAGTCTTCTGAAAATGGTGAACTGCGATTCTGGTTGTTTACCCGGTGAAGCAGTTGTCCGTTTGCAAAATAGCTTCTGTCTTCCATTATTCCTGCTTTCCCAAAGTCAAACGCCTCCGTATCGTTATTTTCTTTCATTGCTGCTGAATCATAATACATGGGCCTGTTGTATTTGTATGATTTTTCGAAAACGAAAGATAATTGCCCGTTAAGTAAATAGTATTCTGTAAACTGCTGAAAAGTTTCTCCAAAGAGCCGGGTCGCAATTTTCTCTAATTGCCCGTTTTGGTAATAGAATTTTGCCTCTCCGCCTTCCGTTGTCTCCCAAAGTTCCTGCGTTTCTATTGAGTCCCACTTTGTTGTTGAGTTTATTCTCTTGAAGTTTTCCCGGATTGGTTTCAGCTTCTCCGTTAAATACTCGTTTACAGGAAGGTCTGCTTCATTAGAAGCCTCTTTCAGTTTAAGCGTATCACGAGGTAAGCTGTCAACCAGAACTGAGGCAGGGTCATTATCTTTTGCAGTTTTGTTTTTGTTGTCTGCCCCGCAACCAATGATTAAAACCAAAAAAAATGTCGTTATGTAATATGCTAACTTACTTTTCACCATGCCGTCTTTTAAAGAATCTCATGACTTTCAAATTTACAGAACCTCTTTTGGAAAAGTGAAATGAGTTTATAAAGGGTAATAAGGTTGGTTTCCGAATAATTTGCCTTTCTACTAAGCTTGGCCTGCTGATAAGGATTGTCACACCTGCGGTGACCAGTTCTGTTTATTGCTTGCTTAAACCTTAGTAAAAACCTGCCTGCTGATTACACTGACCTTATTACCTTATTGGATTCCTTTTAAAGAAAAGTATAGGATGGTTGGTAGGGACATGAACCATGAAGTAGTAGGGTTGTACAGATGTCAACAATGTTGGGAAACGTTATCTCTGTTTAACGTTTGCTTGTTGAATTGGAAACTGATCAATGATATCTCGAATTTTAAGAACTTTTGAAGTATCTATATTGCTAAATATTATATTAATAGTGGGCCGACAATATTCCTTATTAGTAAGCTTTCTATAGCATAAGACACATGATTCTGGGTTGACGAAAATGAAATTGCCGACAACAAACAAATCTCCTCCAATCTCATAACTCTGGCACAAAGACAAGGATCTCACAAATCTCGACGCTTCTTTTGCTTTCGCTGAGTCTTTTAAATTATAAATGTCAAAGCTAATACCAGGGGTCCATGCGCTATGAAACTCTGCATTATTATTATTATCCCATTTCTCCGCCCTCCAGAAAGTGAGGTGTCCAATCGAAAAGTTCTTTTTAGTAGCTTTTTTTTGCCGGAAGTCATATCTCCAATAAGCAAAGTCATCCTTGAAGGAAAAGTCTATCCCCCGGTAATTCTTATCGGTACTGTCGTAGACGGAACGTTGTCCAAAAGATTGAGCTATTGATAAAAAAATGCAAATAGAAAACGGGATAACTCTTTTCATGGATGGTAATTCAAAAATAGCTAATTCCCAAATTTACGAAACCTGCTTTCTCCTGTTTCGACAATCTGCCTGAAGCCGGTGGATTTACGCAAGCCTTAAAAGATTGCCCTATTAGTAGCCGATCAGCTAACCGAACCCTGAAAGGAGCGTCGCAAGCAAAGCCGATAGTAGTATTGCAGCCTGCCAACCAATAATCTCTTACCTCCCCCGAATAGTAAAATCCTCCATCATTATAACCAATACTTACATTTTTCCGGGTAAGGGGCGGGGGTACATTTATTGGCCTGAATGCCTGTGAATTAGGATATTTTAAGGCTGTAACTTTACAAGGAATGAAACGGTTGCGACTTTGCCTTCTTGCCTGTATCATGCTGGTTGCTTTCAGCAACCGGGCAGCCGATATATATGTTTCTCCCGCTGGTTCCGATCTCCATGATGGTTCAAAAGACAAACCTCTTGCTACATTGAATATGGCCTTACGCAAAGCAAGGGAACTACTCCGCCTGAACGATCCTTCCGTGGCAGGCGGTATTCATATCATTTTGCAGGGAGGACGTTATCTTTTACAGGAACCTGTTTTCATCCGTCCCGAAGATGCGGGTACTGCTGAAAGTCCCACCTATATTGAAGCGGCGCCGGGTGAGCAACCGGTACTGAGCGGCGGTGTAACTATCAGCGGCTGGAAAAAACTGGTGACGGCCGTTCCGGGTTTACCGGCTATGGCAAAAGGAAAACTATGGGTGGCCGATGTGCCGCTGATAAATGGAAGGATGTTTGAGTTTCGCCAGCTATGGGTGAATGATGCAAAAGCCGTGAGAGCAAAAAGCGCCAATGGCGAAACGATGCACCGGATACAAAACTGGAACAAACAGGAGCAGACAGCTATCATTCCTACGCCAAAGTTTCCCTTGCTGCAGCAGGCGAATGGTATGGAAATGTTCATTCACCAATGGTGGGCCATTGCGATACTACGGGTAAAGAAAATACAGGCAATGGGCGACAGCACCAAACTCTTCTTTCACCAGCCGGAAAGCCGTATACAAAGCGAACATCCCTGGCCGGCGCCATGGTTATCGAAAGAGACAGGCAACTCCGCTTTTTACCTGGCGAATGCACTGCAGTTCCTCGATGAACCCGGTGAATGGTATCTTGATATCGCCGGTCGTAAACTGTATTACTGGCCGCGGGGTAATGAGAACATGATGACCGCTTCGGTGGTGGCCCCTTTTCTTGAAACACTGGTAAGGATAGAAGGAACGATTGATCATCCTGTATCGCATATTTATTTCAACGGAATATCGTTTCAGCATACGGGCTGGCTGCGGCCATCGCAACAGGGACATGTGCCGCACCAGGATGGTTTGTTTATGACGGATGCATACCGCTTAAAGCCTGCAGGTACAAAAGAAAAAGCTGGATTGGATAACCAGGCGTGGATAGGAAGACCATCCGCTGCCGTGGAAGTTTCGTTTGCTGGTAATACCGCTTTTAACAATTGCCGTTTTGAACATCTGGCTTCAACGGGACTGGATTATCATAAAGGCGTACATCATACTACCATTAAAGGAAACCTCTTTAAAGATATCGGGGGCAATGGCATACTGGCGGGTGTGTATTCCGATCCGGGTACTGAAATTCATTTGCCTTATAATCCCAAAGATGAACGGGAAGTTTGTGACGGCATGGTCATCAGTAATAACCTTGTCACTGATGTGACCAATCATGACTGGGGCTGCGTGGGTATCGGTATCGGTTATGCAAGAAATACTATTGTAGAGCATAATGAAATAGAAAATGTTTCTTACACGGCGCTGAGTATGGGATGGGGCTGGAGCCCTACGCCCAATGCGATGAAGAATAATAAAATTATTGCGAACAGGATCCACCACTATGGTAAGCACAATTATGACTGCAGCGGTATCTATACGCTGAGTGCACAGCCGGGTTCGCTGATCGCAGAGAATTATATTGACAGTATTTACAAAGCTCCGTATGCGCACCTGCCTTCGCACTGGTTCTATATTTATACTGATGAGGGGTCTTCTTATTTCACCGTGAAAGATAACCGGACGCCTTCGGCTAAATTCCTGCAAAATGCAAACGGCCCCGGTAATGAATGGAGTAATAACGGGCCGGGAGTTACTGAAAGTATAAAGCTGAATGCAGGGCTGCAAAAGGAGTTTCAGTATCTCGCCAAAGAAAGGACGGCCGGTAAACTTTCGTTACCCGTCAATGAGGAGCATAACGAAGTGATCGAACTGGTGGTGAAAGACGGAAAGACGCTTGATCTCGCAAAACTGAAGATGCTGCTGGCGGAAAACAGAATGGATAGTAACGCTATTTACCAGTGGCAGAACCATTATGTGATCTTTGATAAGGTACAGGACATTGCGGTGATGCAGGGAAGGTTGCAGAATCATTTTCCTGAAACAGAGGTGAGGGTCTATCATGACATGTTCTACGAATTCAGTAAGAGGAAACATTGTACGGATAAAACCACCGCAAAAGAATGGGACCATGTATTGCTGACGGCAAACCTCGTCGCGGACACAAAAAAGCAGCAGGAGTATTTGGACTATCATGCCACGCAGTTTGAAAAATGGCCGGATATAGCGAAAGGGTTTTGTAATGCGGATTTTCAGCAATTGTTATTGTTCCGCAATGGAAGGCAATTAGTGCTGGTGATCAGCATACCGAAGGGAAAGACGCTGGATGAGCTGAACCCGAAGACAACGGAGAATAACCCGAAGATGAAGGAATGGAATGCGATCATGGGGAAATACCAGGAGGGTATTGAAGGAACGAGGCCGGATGAAACCTGGGTTTTTCTGCAGCGACTATGAATTATAAATGATGAACTATGAATGAGAAGAAAAACATACTGAGAGATAAGTCATTTGTTTTTTGCTGTGAGAATTTATAAACTGTATCAATACCTGGTAGAAACCAAAAAGGAATATGTGCTAAGTAGACAGGTTCTCAGAAGCGGAACGTCAATCGGGGCAAATGTCAGGGAAGCGTATAATGCTTCCAGTAAAAACGATTTTATATATAAGTTGTCAATTGCTCAAAAAGAGGCAGACGAGACTATTTATTGGTTGGAGCTATTAAAAGAGGTGGGATTGCTGAATGAGAAAGAGGTTGACTCAATACGTATGGAAGCGACAGAGTTGTTGAAAATTATAAGAAGCAGCATATTGACAGCAAAAAAGAATGCCGGCAGCAAATAAGTTCATCATTTATCATTCATAATTTATAGTTCACTATATGTTAACTATCGGAATACTGGGATTAGGTGAAGGCCGCAGCACCATCTCCGCAGCGATGCAGAGTGAGAAGCTGCAACTGAAGATGATCTGTGATAAGAGTATTGATCTGTGCAGGAAAAGGGCGGATGAGTTCAAGATGTATGATTATACCACAGAGTATGCGGACATGCTGAATGATAAAGAGATAGACATCATTGCTATTTATACACCGGATCATTTGCATGCGGAACATATCAAACTGGCTTTGGAGCATGGTAAGCATGTAGTATGCACCAAACCATTTATTGATGATCTAAGCAAGGCAAAAGAGTTGCTTGAATTACAACAAAAGACAGGGAAGAAAGTATTTGTCGGGCAGAGTTCACGTTTCTTTGAGCCTTACCGCAAGCAAAGAAAAGATTTTGAGGCAGGAGAAATTGGAGAACTCATTACTGTGGAAAGTCATTACAATGCGGATCACCGCTGGTTCCTCGAAAAGAAATGGGCGTTGGAGAAATCATTCAAATGGCTGTATGGCGGGTTGAGCCACCCGGTAGATTTTATACGCTGGTACATACCGGATATTGATGAAGTGATGGGTTATGGAATGATAAGCGCCACGGGGAAAAAAGCCGGATTGAAAAATGAGGACAGCATGCACTTTATTTTTAAAACTGCGGATGGACGTATTGCAAGAGTGAGCGGTACTTACACAAGTCCCACGCAGCCGGTGAAAAGAGATAGCGGGATGACCTGTATCCTGAGAGGAACAGAAGGCGCCTCGCAGGCGGATTATCATGAGCTGCGCTATGCGATCACCGACAGAACAGGGGAGGAACGCATCATCATCTGGGGCGATAGTTACATCAAGTATTATTTCCGTTTTGAAGGACAAAGTCATCATGCAGGTGAATACCAGAATTACCTTGAATACTTTGTTGATTCAATTGAGCAAGGTTTCACTGCATATCCTGATATGAAAGAAGGAATTGGAACAGTTGCACTGTTGCAGGCAATGGATAAAAGTTTACAAACGGGCAAACCAGTAAAAATAAAGGATATTTTAAATGAGCATAGATTATGAATCCGATTTATGAGAAATTAACAAGTTTGGATTTCATAATTGTCGCCGTTTACCTGGTGACACTGCTCGCTATTGGATATATCGCAAGTGCCAGGCAAAGAAAAAAGAATGAAACATTATTTCTCGCCAGTCACTCACTCAACTGGTATAGTATCGGTTTCAACATGTGGGGCACAAACGTTGGGCCTTCATCTTTATTGGCGTTTGCAAGCATTGGTTATACGGCGGGCA
>JAEUVK010000023.1 GCA_016787135.1 Chitinophagaceae bacterium
ATACCTGCTTTCAAAAGGAATAAAACGGATCGTATATCATACAGTAGCCAGCCGCAATCACAGGAGGTTTTTGGAGGTCATGCAGTTTGCCACAGAATCGGTCAATGGTCACCAGGGCCTTGTAAAGAACATAATCTGAAAAGGTATTTACTCCTTCATGATTGTATTGCTGTGTAGCAATTCATGCGTTATTTTCCCCAACACATCTTCTTTTGCATTTGCTTTTTAACTGCTTCAGATCAGCTTTGTGGCAAAACCTTAAACCATGAAGATTCTCTACCTTATCCTTTTTGTATCTGTATCATTCAACGTGCAGGCAGCAGCACCTACAGTTCCTTCCAGCAACCTCAGCTTTAATGCCATTGACGGCGGTTACTTCAACTTAGGATGGACAGCAGGAAATGGCTCCCGCCGGCTGATCATTTGCAAAGCTGGAGGGCCTGTCACGTTTGTTCCGCAGAATGGAGTGGATTATACAGAGAATACCATCTTTGGCAGCGGTCAGCAGGTAGCGCCCGGTGAGTATGTGATCTACGATCATTTCTCCACCAGTTTTTTTCTGACAGGGCTGACTCCTGCTACACAATATTTCTTCAGGATATATGATTACAACGGAACCGGAGCCGCTATTGAATACCTCACCAACGTTTTCTTATCCGGCAGCGCCACTACATCGGCCACTCCCACTGTACAAACCAGCAATGCTGTCTTCACCACTATTACTACTAATTCGGTTAACCTGACATGGACAAATGGCAACGGATTTCGCCGGCTGATCGTAGTACGTGAAGGTGCACCCGTAAATACAGATCCCGTCAGCAACCAGCAATATAATGTGAGTTCCCAGTTTGGTAATGGCGCAACAACCGGCCCCGGCAATTATACTGTTTACAATAGTACCGGCACCGGTACCAATGTGGCGAACCTGCGGCCCGGCACCCAGTACTTCTTTGCTTTTTATGAATTCAATGGTTCCAGCCAGCCGCAATACCTCACTCCTGCCTATACCACCAGTGTTACGACAAGAAGCATCCCCACTGTCGCTTCATCCAACCTGGTCATCAGCAAAACGGATGGCAAAGAACTTTCCCTGAACTGGACCAATGGCAACGGGCAACGGAGAATTGTAGTGGCCAAACAGGGAAGTAATATCAGCGCCAACCCTGCCAATGGTACGGATTATAATGCCAATCCTGTATTTGGCAGCGGCCAGCAATTAGGTGCCGGCGAATACGTGGTGTATGATGATAACTTCAATGCTACCACCATCAGCGGGCTGAATCCTGCTACTACTTATTACTTCAAAATATTTGAATACGACGGTACAGGAAGCAATACGGCTTATCTCACTTCTTCCTTTGCATCAGTGAATGGCCCAACGGCTGTGACACCCACCATACAGGCGGCCAATCTTACTGCCGGTGACATCACCTCCAATTCGCTGCGTTTGCAATTCAGCTCCGGTAACGGAAGAACGAGGACGATCATCGGCCGTAAAGATGCCCCGGTGAGTGTAACGCCTGCTGACTTTACCCTGTACACGGCCGATGCGAACTTTGGTAACGGCCAGGACCTTGGCAATGGCAACTTTGTACTGGGCAATTCAACGGGTGAATTGATCAACATACACAACCTGCAGCCGAACAGCAGCTATCATTTTGCAGTGTTTGAATACAATGGGTTTAACCAGCCGCTGTACCTATCCCCTGCCACAACTGTAAGCGCTACCACTTCCTTTGCCCTGCCGGTGAAATTGGTGAAATGGGAAGCTACACCTGCCAATGGAAAAGTAAAACTGCAGTGGATAACAGCCAGTGAAGTAAACGCCTCTCATTTTGTGATCGAGCGAAGCGCTGATGGCATGAGCTATACTTTGGTTGCTACCGTTCAGGCAGCAGGCAACAGTACCACAGATATACAGTACAGTAAGGAAGATGCAAACCCGTTAGCCGGTAAATCATACTATCGCCTGAAGATGGTGGACCTGGATGGCAAAACGGAATACTCTACTGTAAGAACGGTGATCATATCCGCCTCAGCAGTTATCAGGTTAGCTGCCAACCCCGTGCAGGATAAACTGGAACTGATCGCATCGGCCGTGAACGACCGGAGCGAATGGCAGATCATCAATGCGGCAGGGCAGGCGGTATCAAAAGGTACTGTATCCAATGGCCGCACAGAGATCAATGTTGCCGGTCTGAGGCCCGGTAACTACTGGGTGACGCTGGTTATGAATAATGAAGTGCAGGCACTCGCCTTTGTGAAGCTGTAAGAATATTTGAAAAGTAAAAGATCTGTATTTGCGCTACTCTACCAGGGTAGCGCATTTTTTATTAATTTTTTCGGAAAGAAGAGTTGGGAAAAATTGTTAGCCTACTTTTGAGTAGTGTATATTAGTGTAAATACACGTTTTGTTAAAAGCTGTTGAGTGAATAAGAATATAATCCATTTGAACTATGATGAAACATATAAAGCGAAAGACATTAAAAGAATTGTCAATTCCTAAAGAGAAATTGCACGAGCTATTTCCTGAAAATGCTCCGGATAATTTATTAAAAAAAATAAAATACAAAGATGTTAAAGATAAGCAAGCTATTCTTTTGATGGAAAGCGGCGAATTACTTCGCTCTTTTTTTTATAACGACAATGGCAAGGCTTGCACAATACCATTAGCAAACCCGGTGCTTATTTATTTCAACCTCGCTCAATCACATCTTCGGAATATTCAATCATTGAGGGATTCTCTTTTGGGTATATTCAGTGAGGAAAAAAACATTAATGAAGATTCATTGCAGCTTTTTTACGGTTACTTTGGAGTAACGAGCAGCTTTGTAGTCATGTTGATGACGGCAATCGAAGCTTTTGTAAATCAAAAAATTGACAAAGACTATAAATATCATAAACCAGAACAAAAAAAGTATGTTCGAGTATACGATTATTTTCAGATTCAACGATGGATTCCATTAACAGAGAAAATTAGCGAAATACTGAACAAAGAATCAAACAAAAATTTTTCTAAGAATTACCCAAACAAACAAGCTTATATTAACAATTTAAAAGAATTAAGAGACTTTATTGTACATACTAAAGCGGAGAATAACTATGAAAGCTATATCGAATTATATAGAAAGTCTTTGAGTTTTAAGTTCAACGAAGCGATTGAATCGGTACGAGATTTTATTAATTATTATGAAGAAAACTTGATAGAACCTTGCCCATGTGGGGTAGATTCGTGATAAAGCTCAGACCGCCTTCAACATGAACTGTGTAAAAACCCAATAACTTGCCGTAGTTTACAAGACAGTAGTCCTGAATCAAGGAAAAAGCCAAAACAAACAGACATAAACATGAAATCCGTTCTTGACACCTCTGTAAGAGAAGAATTAATAAACAGGATCAATTCGCTGAATCAGCAAAGCAATGCCCAATGGGGTAAAATGAATGTATCACAGATGGCCCGGCATTGTGCATTGTGCGAGGACATGTTCCTCGGCAAGCTGGTCATTAAACGGGTCTTCATAGGGAGGT
>JAEUVK010000042.1 GCA_016787135.1 Chitinophagaceae bacterium
CGGTTGCTGTAATAGTTCCAGTACATATCTGCCAGCAGGCTGCTGAGTATGGAGGCGGCAGGTTCTTTGCTTCCGGCTATTTCTTTTTCTATCTCTTTAATGGAAGCGATTTCATTGTTTTCCCGTGTATCGTTTTGCAGACCGGTCATATACACCAGCGATTTGATGATCTGCGCATCCTGTGGTGAGCCTGCCGAACCATCTTTTTTGGCCAAAGCATAGATCTTCTTTACTTCCGCTAGGGCCGACTTCGGTAGTTCTTTTTTGACAAAGTCGTCCACCTTCTTCCATTCTTTGGCATAGGTCTTTATGGGTTGCTGGCTGCGGGCTTTCATATTAAATAAGGTAAGTGTAATGGAAATAAACAGGAGAGAGGCGGCGAAAGACGTCTTCATGACGATAAGATTTTGCACAAGGTAAATAAATTGATACCAATATAGGATGCGGAAGGAGGGTCTGTTACACAAAACAGAGACAGGAAGGTAAGCGGATGCCGGTAAAGGTTTAAACGAGGGAAAAAATTTTTTCTTTGCTTAACATTTTCTCGCTGCCCTGGTGAGCCATATACTGGCTGAAGAAATAAAGATGTTTTCATTAAACCTTTGCCGGAATCCTTGCTGCATCTGCATTACAGAAGAATACTTCTAGCCTCGATATTCCCTGCAAAATCCCTTTAACGTTTCCTTGAATGATTTTTGGCACGATGGCATGTGCTTTGAAAAAGTAATGGCAGATCCGCTTTTGGATTGAACATAAAAACGAATAGTTATGAAAGCAATTTTTACACTTTTATCTTCTTTGTTCATGAGCATCGCCGTGTTGGCAGCGCCTGCTGATAAAGGGGCAGGACACAAAAAAAGTATGCTCACAGTAAAGTCGTTTGACCAAGGTGACATCCGCGTGGTACTGGATGGCCGCCGTTTTGAACCCGGTCATAATTCAGTAATGATAAGTGGCCTGGAATCCGGGTATCATACTATCAAAGTCTTCCGTCAGCGTTTCAATGGCAGGTACAGCATCTTCGGAAAAAGATATGAGATGGTTTACAGTACATCACTCATGGTAAGACCGAAGACACATATACTGGTAAGTATTGACCGTTTTGGCAGAACCAGTATCGAAGAAAGAAAGATCCGCGGCAATGATTATTATGATCGTGATGACAGAAACGGCGGGGGCCGTGATGGCAGGGGCCGTGACAATGACTGGGATGATGATCATAATTATGATTTCGACCACGATGGTAAGTTAGGGGATTACGACAACAACTATGGCTATGAAAGAGGAATGGATGACCGTGAATTCAGGCTGGTTTTAAACTCCATTGAAAAAGAGTGGCTGGAAACAAACAAACTGAAATCTGCTACCCAGATCGTAAGAACCAACAGCCTGACATCTGCCCAGGTAAAGCAGTTGGTACTGATGTTCAGTTTTGAAAGCAACAAGCTGGAACTGGCCAAACAGGCTTATGCCAATACCGTGGATAAGAGAAACTATTACATCATCAACGATGCGTTTAGTTTCAGCGGCAGCAAGGATGAATTAAACAGGTTTATACGCAACAGTCGCTAACAGGACATACACTCAGGGTTAAAAAGAAACCTCCCCGTAATTGGGGAGGTTTTATTTTTTGAAGTTTTTTAGTGTTTACTTCTTCATTACTTCTGCCATCTTCTTGCCGATATCAGCGGGGCTCTTTACCACATGGATACCACATTCTTCCATGATCTTCATTTTGGCGGCAGCTGTATCATCAGCACCACCCACAATAGCACCGGCATGACCCATACGCCGGCCGGGAGGAGCTGTTTGCCCCGCAATGAAACCAACGACCGGTTTTTTATTGCCTATTTCTTTGATCCACCTGGCGGCTTCCGCTTCCATGCCACCACCGATCTCACCGATCATTACGACAGCATCGGTATTGGGATCATTCATGAATAATTCAACCGCCTCTTTGGTAGTAGTACCGATAATAGGATCGCCACCAATGCCAACCGCAGTGGAAATGCCTAAACCGGCTTTAGCAACCTGGTCTGCTGCTTCATAGGTAAGCGTACCAGATTTGGAAACGATACCGATACGGCCGGGCTTGAAAACAAACCCAGGCATAATACCCACTTTGCACTCATCGGCTGTGATGACACCCGGGCAGTTAGGTCCCACTAATCTTGTATTCTTTCCCTGCAGGTAATTCTTCACTTTTACCATATCCTGTACGGGTATGCCTTCCGTGATACACACAACGAGCTTAATGCCTGCTTCAGCCGCTTCCATAATAGCATCACCTGCAAAAGCAGGGGGGACAAAGATGATACTTACGTCAGCACCTGTTGTTTTTACCGCATCTGACACCGTATTGAATACAGGTTTATCGAGGTGCTTGTTACCGCCTTTTCCGGGTGTAACGCCACCCACCACATTAGTCCCATATTCGATCATCTGTGTAGCATGGAAAGTGCCTTCTGTTCCTGTAAATCCCTGTACAAGTATTTTGGAGTTCTTATTGACGAGAATGCTCATAGCATTTATTTAAAAGTCCGGCAAAAGTAAGGGATAATAGGCAAATACCGGGATGATGATAATAATGGATTAATGGAATATCTGTCAGGTATAATGTAAAATGCTTTGCCGGGAACGTTCCCGGGCTATCTGCAGACAACCGATCCTATGATTGTGGTGTATCTCCGATATTCCGGTGATGGGGTATCCTACCGGTTTCTTCGAGCATTCTCATCTCTTTGGCATCCTGCAGGAACTCGGATGCAAAAATGAATTGGTTCAGACGCTCATTCTTGCTGAAGATGATCTCTTTATTGCTGCCCTCCCATTCTTTATTGCCCTGGTACATATAAAGAATGTAATTCCCGATCTCCATTACACTGTTCATATCATGTGTATTGACAACTGTGGTGATATTGTATTCTTTGGTAATCTCCTGTATCAGTTTATCAATTACGAGTGAGGTTTGGGGATCAAGGCCAGAGTTGGGCTCATCACAGAAAAGATATTTGGGGTTTAAAACGATGGCTCTTGCCAGCGCCACCCGTTTTTTCATACCACCGCTTAATTCGGCCGGGTATTTTTTATTGGCATCTGTAATATTCACCCTTGCCAGTACTTCATTTACCCTTTCCTGTTTTTTCTGCTGTGTCCATTTGGTGAACATATCGAGCGGGAACATGACATTTTGTTCGACGGTCTGGCTATCGAACAAAGCAGATCCCTGGAACAACATACCGATCTCCTTCCGGACCTCTGTTCTTTCCTCAACACCCATTTCAGTAAAGCTGTGCCCGTTGTAAAGTATTTCTCCGCTGTCCGGTTCGAATAGGCCCACCATACATTTCATCAATACTGTCTTACCGCTGCCACTGGAACCAATGATGAGATTGCACTGTCCGGCCTTCATCGTAGCGCTGACATTATTGATGACGATCTTGTCGCCAAAACTTTTTCGTATGTTCTTTACTTCAATCATGAACGTAGCTATTAACTGCAACTTTTACAGTAACAATGCTGACAAAACATAGTCTGCAAATAATATCAAAATACAACTGACCACTACAGCTTTCGTACTGGCTCTCCCTATTTCGAGGGCGCCGCCTTTTACATAATACCCATAAAAAGCTGCAATGCTTGAAATAATGAAGGCAAAGAAATAAGATTTTATCAGTGCAAAGATGACATTGTAGGGACGAAATGCTTCCAGCAGACCTTTGTCATACTCGCTGGCTGAAAGAATTTTAGCGGCAGTACCGGCCAGCCGGCCACCCCATATACCAAGGGCCATAGATATCACGACCAGTAAAGGTATCATCAGGAGAGATCCTATGATCTTTGGCATGATAAGATAGGCTTTGGTATTGATGCCCATTATTTCGAGTGCATCGATCTGCTCACTCACCCTCATGTTACCTAATTCACTGGCAATGCGGCTGCCTGCAACGCCTGCTAATACAATGCATACCAATGTCGGGGCAAATTCAAGAATAACAGTATCTCTTACAATTTGTGCAATGGTAGAGGGTGGAATTAACGGGCTGACCAACTGGTAGGCTGTCTGTATAGTAGATACCGCACCGATAAAAACAGAGATAATGGCGACGATCCCTAACGATCCGATCCCGATCTCCGAGCACTGGTGAATGAATTCTTTCCAGTACATCTTTCCGTTCTCGGGTTTGGAAAACATGCCTTTGATCATCAGAAGGTACTGGCCTATATCCGTGAAGATGGTCATTGGTGAATTTAAACATCTAAAATACAAAATGTAAAATGTAAAACACTGTCTGAGTTGAGTTTTCTGCTTTTACATTTTACGTTCATCATTCTGCATCCTACATTTCTTTGCTTACTTTCCTGAACCGTTTCCACCAGGGGGATCTGTTCACAATTTCTTCGGTAGACACATTTTTGCATTTGATCTGGGCATCAAGCACGGCGATCAGCGCCATATTGAAAATACTGCGAACGGAACTGCCTAATTGCAATACATGAACAGGTTTCTTTAAGCCAAGCAGGATCGGGCCGACTGTGTCGGCGCCGCCAAGTTCTTTAAGAATATTATAGGCAACGTTACCAGCAGCCAGGTTCGGAAAGATGAGTGTATTAACTTCTTTATCCACTAATTCAGAAAAAGGATAATTCTCTTTCAGCAATTCTTTATTGAAGGCCACATTGGCCTGCATTTCACCATCCACGATCAGTGAAGGCATCTTTTCTTTTACTATCCTTCTTGCTTCGGCTACCAGCCTTGCTTCAGGTGAATCGCTGCTGCCAAAGTTCGAATAGCTAAGCATCGCAATACGGGGAATGATATTAAAATGGCGAACCTCTTTGGCTGCCAGCAAAGTTATTTCAGCCAATTCCTGTGCTGTGGGGTTGAAGTTGACAGTAGTATCTGCCAGGAACAGCGGACCTTTCTTGGTAAGTACAAGATACATTCCGGCTATTTTTTTCAACCCTTCTTCCATTCCGACAATATGCAGGGCCGGTCTGATAGTATCAGCATAATTTTTTGTAAGACCGGATATCATAGCGTCGGCATCTCCGCACTCCACCATCATTGAGCCGAAATAATTACGGTCCTTCATGATCTTTTTCGCTTCGTATGCATTGAAACCTTTCCGCTGCCGCTTCCTGAAAAAGATATCGGAATACTGTTCTCTCTTTTCATCCATTTTTTCACTGCGGGGATCAAAAATGGGTATCTCATCCAGGTCAATGCCATTGGTATCTGCCATTTGCCTGATCTTAGCTTCATCACCCAGTAAAATGGGATAACCCACTCCTTCATCAAAGACGATCTGTGCGGCTTTCAGTATCTTGACATTATCGGCTTCTGCAAATACGATACGCTTGGGATCGCGGCGGGCTTTATTACCTATGGCCCGCATCACCTGGTTATCTACTCCGAGACGGGTCTCAAGATCGGCTGTGTACGCATCCCAGTCTTTGATGGGGTGTTTGGCTATGCCACTTTCTATTGCGGCTTTGGCCACTGCCGGTGCTACAGTGGATAATAATCTCGGGTCAACAGGTTTGGGTATGATATAATGTTCACCAAATGAGATATTCTTTTCATTGTAGGCCATGTTCACAATATCGGGTACGGGTGTCTTTGCCAGTTCTGCCAGGGCCCTGACAGCGGCAAGTTTCATTTCTTCATTAATCTGCGAGGCACGTACATCCAATGCACCACGGAAAATATAAGGGAAGCCAAGAACATTATTCACCTGGTTGGGGTAGTCGCTTCTTCCCGTTGCCATGATGATGTCCTTTCTGGCAGCGGTAGCGTCTTCCCATGTTATTTCCGGGTCAGGATTGGCCATGGCAAAAACGATAGGATTCTTTGCCATGGATTTTACCATATCCTGGTTCAGTACATTTCCTTTGCTCAGCCCGATGAAAACATCCGCATCTTTCAATCCCTGCTCCAGTGTGGTGGCTTTGCTGTTGCTGATAAATTCTCTCTTTATTTCGTCAATATCATTTCTTTCAGTATTGATCAGTCCTTTACTGTCATACACCAGGAAGTTCTCCTTTTTAGCCCCTAATGCGATATAAAGTTTCATACAGGAAATAGCGGCAGCGCCTGCACCATTCACTACGATCTTTACCTTCTCTATTTTTTTCTTTTGTATCTCCAATGCATTGAGCAATGCAGCGGCGCTGATGATGGCCGTACCATGCTGGTCATCGTGCATGATAGGAATGCTGAGTTGTTTCTTCAGTTCCTGTTCGATGTAAAAACATTCAGGAGCTTTGATATCTTCGAGGTTAATGCCGCCGAAAGTGGGCTCCAGTGCTTTGACGATCTGTACAAATTTTACCGGGTCCTTTTCGTTGATCTCGATATCGAACACATCAATATCCGCGAATATTTTGAAGAGTACCCCTTTCCCTTCCATGACCGGTTTACCTGCTTCAGGCCCTATATCACCAAGGCCAAGTACGGCTGTTCCGTTACTGATCACGGCCACTAAGTTTCCTTTGGCGGTGTACTTATAAACGTCTTCTTTATTCTCTGCTATTTCCTTGCAGGGCTCAGCTACTCCGGGTGAGTAAGCCAGGGAAAGGTCCCGTTGGGTCTTGGCTTCTTTGGTAGGGATTACTTCTATCTTGCCCGGTCTTCCTTTTGCATGGTATTCGAGGGCCTGCTGCCTGCGCAATTCGTTTTTGTTCATACTGCATCCTTATTTTATACCTTTCTGCACTTCACCGTTTTGGGGATGCAAGGTACAAAAATATAATTGGCCGGGATTCCGGTAATAATGATCTCTAAAATGAAACAGGCTTTTGATAAACCATCACCTGGCCATTGAAAAATGGAAGAGAGTATATTCATATCTTAAACTGTACCCACAATGGCCGGTGATCGGCGATATAGTAACGGATGTATTTAAAGAAATCATCCTTGTTGCCGGCCGGGAGATCATTCCATAGCTTTTTAAATAAAGCATTGTCAAAATCAAAAACACCGATCTGGTTATTGAACGCCTGCAATGTCTGGCTGGGAAAGAACATCAACTGATCATAATGCTTATCGCCGGCGAGATTGGTGCCGTCCACAAAGGCTGTTTCATGTTTGGGAAGGTAGAGCCCGCTTGCTTTGAATGCCTGCAGGTTGGGGTCATTGGCCTTCATCGAATCCATATTGAAATCACCAAGCATGATGATGTTCTTGCTGGGAAGAAAGATATCATCTTTCTGTGAGCGGGATTTTGCCCATTTGCTTAGGGCAGTATTCTCAGCCACTCTTAGTTTTTTATCGCCGTAATAGGCATGTACACTGATAACGGTGAAACGAAAACCGGCAGCATCAAAAGTAGCCATGTAGGGATTCCGGTTATAATCATCAAAGTCAACAGTGACCGATTCTTCTCCCACTTCAATAGTGAATGTGCCACCTGATTTTTTCTTGATTACCAGTTCTGCGACCATACCCACAGGGTTTACTTTGGCCGAATCATATACAAATCCCAGCCGTTCAGCATTGCCGCCGATGTCAGAAAAGAATGCTTTGTAATTACCGCCGAGGAATTTTAAAAGTTTATTGAAATGAGTAAGGTCGTCGGCAACTTCCTGTACGGCTATAAGATCGAACCAGGAAAGGACCTGGGCCATTAATTTGAGATGGTCTTCTGTTCTTTTTTGCAAACCGAAATTGGTGAGGTTCCAGGTCGCTACTAAAAGTTTGTCTACTGTTTTATCAGGGATCTCCCTGCCTGGTTTCTTTTTGTGGGTGCTAAGTGCTTTGAGTTCTTTGTCAAGGTCAACCGCGAAGGTGAAGGTGGGCTTGTCATGTGCTACCATTGGATAAGTTTTGTAAAAGGTAACACAATGACAGATTGAAAACAATACTACAAAAGTGGTACGCTGGTAAGAAGATTCCCGGGGGTCATTTCTGTTTTTTCATTTCGATACTGCTTCCAAGCCATGCCATCATACCGATGCCGGTTTCGATCGCATTTTCGTCAATATTAAAAGTGGGGGTGTGTACACCGGAAGTAATGCCTTTCTTTTCATTCATCACGCCAAGACGGAAGAAACAGCCGGGTATTTCCTGCGAATAGTAACCAAAATCTTCTGCTCCCATTCTTGCTTCTGTTTCTTCCACATTTGTTTCACCTATGAAATCTTCCGCTTTCTTTCTCGCAATTTCATTCAGTACTTCGTTATTATAAACGGATGGATAGCCAATGTCGATCAGCAGGTCAATTTCTCCGCCCATACTCTGAACAAGGTCTGTGGCCATTTTACGAATGAGGCTATGCGCTTTAAAGCGCCATTCTTCATCCATAGCCCTGAAGGTGCCTTTGAGCTTTACTTCATTCGGGATCACATTCGTGGTGGTGCCTCCCTGGAAAGAAGTGATGGAAAGCACGGTCGGGTTATGCGGGTTATTATTACGGCTGACAATTTGCTGCAGGCTGATGATAAGATGCGAAGCGATCAGGATCGGGTCAACACATAAATGAGGAGAAGCGGCGTGACCACCTTTCCCCTTTATGGTGATATATAATTCATCAGCACTGGCCATTACTTTACCTGGACGAAAGCTCATTTTACCAATAGATAAACCAGGATGAACATGCAGGCCAAAAATACAGGAGGGATCGGGGTTATTTAATACTCCTTCTTTGATCAGTAAACTGGCACCGCCCGGGTTCTTTTCCTCACCCGGCTGAAAGATCAGCTTTACCGTTCCTTCCCATTCATTTTTTAATTCGTTTAGTATCCTTGCTGCACCAAGAAGGCAGGTGGTATGCACATCATGCCCGCAGGCATGCATTACCCCTTCGTTCTTTGACTTATAAATGATATCATTCTCTTCTTTTATCGGCAATGCATCCATATCAGCACGAAGCGCCACAATTCTTTTGTCCGGGTTTTTTCCTTCAATTAATCCAATAACACCGGTGGTCGCTTTTATTTCGAAGGGGATGCCATACTCTTTCAGCTTTGCCTGTACAAATCCGGATGTTTCAAACTCCTGGTAGCTCAGCTCGGGATGTGCATGCAGATGATGGCGTATCTCTATAAATTCAGGGGCATATTTTGCAGCTAATGTTTTGATCTTTTGCAGCATGACGCAAAAGTAAACAATCCGTCTCTTATAGCATGACAAATGCGATGATGCAAGCCAGACAGAATTACAATTCTTCTTCTTTGTTCTTTTCCGGTTTCATTTCCACAATATCATTCATGATAAAGACCCCTTTGGGGAAATAGACATTGAGCCTTTTCTGGTATTCTTCCGCTTCTTTTCTTTCTTTGAAGTTACCAGCCTTGAGTTTATAATAAGGGGACTGGTGCCAGAGGTAAGCCTTTAATTCAGGAAAATAAGTATAGACCTTTGTTTTAGCGGCAATAGCTTCATCCCGGTTACTGGTACTGATGATCATTAACCGGAATCCTTTGCCTGATTTGCGGGCCTCACGGCTTGTTTCCTCATTGATCTGTATTTGTTTTTTTACCAGCAGATCCAGGCGAGGGTCCCTGTGAATGATAATAGAACTGCTGTCCGACATTTTCAGGACTGCTGTATCACTGACCTGTGAAAAAGATACAATAGAAGAAAAAAGTGCGATAAGGAATAAAGATGATTTCATGTGGTGCATATAGTCAAATATCTTACCAAAATAATTTAATATCCCCCTCCCGCTCCTGCAATATTTTCGACCGGGTGCCAGGTGGTTTTTATTTCCTGTGTATCCATGATGAAATAGGGAGACTGCCCTTCCCCGCTGTACCAGTTCACTTTATCATAGAATGTGACACGTTTCAGGTTCAATGCTGATTTTTCCCGTATCATTTTCTGCGTGATAGAATCTTTTTCGCAATAAATGGTTGCATTCACGTCCATGTGGTCCACGAACCAGGAAGCCAGTTCAGAGGGCTTGCCTGTTAAAATATTGACAACTCCCCCCGGCAGATCGGAAGAATTCAGCACTTCAGCGAAAGTGACAGCGCATAGAGGCTTTGTTTCAGACGCCAGTACCACGCAGGTATTACCGCCTGCGATTGCAGGTGCAATGACCGATACTAAACCAGGTAATGAATCGCCCTGCGGAGCAATGATACTGACAACGCCTGTAGGCTCCGGAACAGAAAAATTAAAATGAGAAGTAGCGACAGGATTAACAGAGCTGAACAATTGCTGGAACTTATCGCACCAGCCGGCATAATATATTAATCTGTCGATGGCAAGATCGACCTCTTTCTCCGCTTTCGCTTTAGTGGCATCCTGTTGTATCAATTCGTCAATGAATTGCAATTTTCTTCCTTCCAGCATTTCGGCCATGCGATACAGTATCTGCCCCCGGTTGAATGCGGCACGGCTACTCCAGCCGCTGAAAGCACTTCTTGCTGCTACTACGGCATCCCGAAAATCTTTTCTTGAACTCAGGCAGACGTTAGCAAGCTTTTTTCCTGACGCATTGACGGGAATATAATAACGGCCGGATTCCGTTCTGGGAAATTGTCCACCGATATAAATTTTATAGGTCTTTAAAACTTCTAATCGTTTGGATGATGTCTTTTTTTCAAGCCCATTCTCACTGATACGGAGTGAGGATTTATTGATGATTGTTTTACCCATGGTAGTAGTTTAAAGTTTAAGGTTTAAAGTTTAAAGTTGTTTCAGTTTGCAGATTCTTCTATTGTTAGCATTGGCTTCAAATTTTGAAGAATCTTAGACAGCAGGCTTTAAACTTTCAACGACACATACGCCGACAATCCATGCAACCCGCCTTCTCTGCCAAAACCGCTTTCTTTATACCCGCCAAAAGGGGATGATGGATCGAACTTGTTGAATGTATTTGCCCATATAACACCGGCTCTCATTCTTTTTGTCATATTGAATATCTTGGAACCTTTATCCGTCCATACACCAGCACTTAATCCATAAGGGGAGTTGTTGGCTTTTTCAATCACCTCATCATCGGTTCTGAAGGTTAGAATAGATAATACCGGCCCGAATATCTCTTCCTGTGCAATGCGGTTGCTTTGCGCCACATTGGTAAATAAAGTAGGTCTGCACCAGAAACCCTTACGGGGAAGGGAGCAACTGCTTTCATACATCTCTGCACCTTCCTGTTTACCGATCTTTACATATTTCTGGATCGTTTCTAATTGCGATCTTGAATTGATAGCGCCGATATCCGTATTCTTATCCAGCGGGTCGCCAACGATCAGCGACTCCATCCTGTCTTTTAATTTCCTGATCACCTGTTTGGCTACTGATTCCTGCACATATAATCGTGAGCCGGCACAACACACATGTCCCTGGTTAAAGTAAATACCATTGATCACTCCTTCCACTGCCTGGTCTATCGGGGCATCTTCAAAAATGATATTGGCTGCTTTGCCGCCTAATTCCAGGGTTACTTTTTTGTCCGTTCCGGCAACAGCACGTTGAATTATTTTTCCGACATCCGTAGAACCGGTAAATGCGATTTTATTGACATCAGGGTGATTCACGATCGCCGCACCCGTTTCACCTGCACCGGTAATGATATTGACCACGCCGGGAGGCAGATCAGCTTCTTCGATGATCTCAGCTAATTTCAATGCAGTTAAAGGAGTAGTTTCAGCAGTTTTCAATACCACAGTATTACCTGTTGAGATAGCTGGTGCTATTTTCCATGCTGCCATCAGTAGCGGAAAGTTCCAGGGAATGATCTGCCCGGCTACACCCAGCGGTTCTGTGCGACGGTTGGGAAAAGCATATTCCAGTTTATCCGCCCATCCTGCATAGTAGAAGAAATGATTGGCGGCAGTAGGTACATCAAAGTCGCGGCTTTCACGGATCGGTTTACCGCCATCCAGTGTTTCAATAATCGCCAGTTCCCTTGCTTTTTCCTGCACCATTCTCGCAATGCGGAAAACATATTTAGCCCTTTCTTTCGCCGGCATTTTTTTCCAGTATTTCTCATAAGCATTGCGTGCTGCTCTTACGGCTTTGTCCACATCGGCTGTATTCGCTTCCGCTACTTCACTCAGCTTTTCTTCATTGGCCGGATTGATGGTGGCAAAGTATTTATTGCCTGCCGGTTTCTGCCATTCGCCATTGATGAAAAGATCATACCGGGGTTTGATCGTCGCTGCGCTTTTGCTTTCCGGAGCCGGGTCATAGGACCAACTCGTATCAAACTTCAGTTTGATAGTGTTGCTTTTCTTAGCGGCAGTTTTCTTTTTTGTAACTGGCATAATTTGTTTTTTATGTAACCAGCGACAGCAACTTTACTCATCTTTCGTTGCGTCGCACTCTTCAGGGTTCTGTTCGCTATTGAGCTTTTGAAATATATTTCACGCAAAGCCGCAAAGTAAATAAGCTGCAAAGCGGAGTTTAAAATAACGCCTTTGCTCCTTCGCATCTTTGCATGAAGACTAATCCACACTAAAATAATTCGCTGCCTGGTACACACCCGTTTTTTCTTTCACGATCTGCATTAATACATCATTCGCCAAACTGCTGGCGCCAAAGCGGAACCATTCATTGTTCAGCCAATCCTCACCCAGCACTTCTTTTACCATGACCAGGTAATGTAAGGCCAGTTTGGATTTCGAAATACCACCGGCCGGTTTCATCCCGATCATTTTACCTGTTTTGTAATAAAAATCACGGATAGCTTCCAGCATCACTAATGTCACCGGCATCGTAGCGGCCGGTTGAATTTTACCGGTAGATGTTTTAATAAAATCGGCGCCGGCATGCATGGCGATGTCACTTGCCCTTCTCACTTTATCAAATGTTCCCAGCTCACCTGTTTCTAATATCACTTTCAATCTCGCATCTCCGCAGGCTTCTTTGATCGCCGCTATTTCATCAAAAACAAAATTATATTCACCGGCATGGAACTTTCCGCGGCTGATCACCATGTCGATTTCATCAGCACCTTCGTTCACGGCATACTTAGTATCCCTGATTTTTACATCTCTGGGTGCCTGGCCACTGGGGAAAGCAGTAGCTACTGACGCTACTTTTATACCCGAATCACCCAATGCTTTCTTCGCTACTTTGACCATTGAAGGATAAACGCATATTGCTGCCACACTGGGTAATCCCGGTATAGCATCATGCGGGTGCATGGCTTTATAGCAAAGCTGTTTTACTTTTCCGTCGGTATCTTTTCCCTCCAGCGTGGTGAGGTCGATCATATTCAGTACAAGCAGCAGCCCGTTCATCTTAGATTCTTTTTTAATACTGCGCTTGGTAAAACAGGAAGCCCTTTCTTCCACACCCACCTGGTCAATACGGGGAGATAACGAGAAATCAGGAAGCATCGTCAGCGAACCGGCGGCCATATAGAATTATTTTGTACAGCCAAAGGTAATTAAATATCAGCAGCGTCTTATCCGGAGCCAGGAGCATGAGTTTGAAGGATTATCGGGTATTTTGAAAATAAAGAGGATATAGCAATTAAAAACGATTGGTTCCGGCCTCTGACCCCGGACATCCGGCCTCGGGTCTCCGCCTCCGGAACTTTTATCAACGGTCATCCGTTTTAATCTCATTTACCCTAAATTCGAAACTCCTTACCTCTGATGGATTCGTTCCGTTCATCTCAATTATTTTAAAATTTAACTGCAAATGAGAAAGACATCCTGTTTACAAAGACTCGGGTTGATGATCCCTTTGCTGCTGTCAGCAGCTGCGGTATTTGCTCAACTAACCTTTCCTGAAAATGGCGTGGCCGATACCAGGGAAGGATGCTACGCATTCACGAACGCCACCATCATTAAAGATGGCCAGGCCACATTGAACAATGCCACGATGGTCATCCGCAAAGGAAAGATCATAGCGGTGGGTACAGGAGTGGCGATACCCAAAGATGCTGTGACCATTGATTGTAGCGGCAAATTCATTTATCCTTCCTTTATTGACATCTATGCCGACTATGGCATGCCAGCACAGCAAACAACAGGGGGCCCGGGTGGTTTTGGTGGTGGTGGATTTAATCCTGGCCAGCAACCACAATTAGAATCAGGTACCAAAGGCGCTTATGGCTGGAACCAGGCCATCAAAAGTGATGCAGATGCATACAAAGTATTTGTAGCAGATGATGCCAGGGCCAAGCCCCTGCGTGAAGCAGGTTTTGGCACTGTATTATCGCATGTTCGGGATGGTATCGCAAGAGGTACCGGCGCTGTAGTATCGCTGGCTTATGAAAAGGAGAACATGGTAATCATCAAAGAGAAAGCATCTGCCCATTATTCATTCAGCAAGGGATCCTCGAGACAAAGTTACCCCAGCTCGATGATGGGTATGATCTCTTTATTGCGTCAGTCGTACCTGGATGCGCAATGGTATAAGACCAAACCCGCTGGCGAGGGATTGAACCTTACATTGCAATCGTGGAATGATGTACAAGGTTTGCCACAGATATTTGAAGCCAATGATAAATGGAATGACCTGCGTGCCGACCGGATAGGGGATGAGTTTGGTGTGCAATACATCATCAAAGCCGGGCAAAATGAATACCAGCGTATCAAAGAAATGAAAGCGACAAATGCTACGTTCATTCTTCCGCTTAATTATCCGCAGGCGCAGGATGTGGAAGATCCTAACGAGGCAAGGTTTGTTTCACTCAATGATATGAAACACTGGGAACTGGCGCCCACCAATGCAGCAGCATTTGAAAAAGCCGGTATTCCTTTTTGTCTCACCACTTCTGATCTGCGCAATGTCAGTCAATTCTGGACCAACCTCCGTAAAGCGATCGATTACGGATTGAGCGAGGCCAAAGCATTTGATGCACTGACAAAAACACCGGCTACTATTCTGGGAGTATATAACCAGGTAGGCAGCATTGAAGCCGGCAAATGGGCTAATTTCCTTATTACTTCAGGCTCGCCGTTCAATGAAAAGACGAATATCTACCAGAACTGGGTACAGGGTATGAAGTACGTGATCAAAGATGAAGCTACTACCAATGTGGCGGGTACTTATGCGCTGAAAGTAAATGCTCCTACGGGTATGGAGACCTATACGCTGGATGTAAAGAGCAGCAGTGCTGTTACCATGTTTGGAAAAGATACGCTGAATGCAAAACTGACCTTCGATGGGAAAATGGTAAAACTCAGTTATGCACCGATGGTGCGCAGGCAAAGACCGCAAGGTGGTGGTGATGCCGGAGCAAGACCTGGTGGTGGATTTGCAAGAGGGGCTGCAGCGGATGCTGCATTGCCGGCCAGTGCAACCCGGCTTAGTGGCGTGAGCAGTGGTAAAGAATGGAACGGGACCGGTACCGATTCACTGGGTAATTCATTTACATGGACAGCTGTATTTGAAAAAGCGGCGGAAATGAAACCTGATTCTGTAAAGAAGAAAGAAGCCCCTGTCATTGGCAAGGTTACTTATCCCTTCGAACCATTCGGATGGGAAGAAGGACAGGCGCCGAAACAGGAAACGATCCTTATTAAAAATGCAACAGTATGGACCAATGAAGCAGAAGGGATTTTGTCCAATACGGATGTACTTATTAAAAATGGAAAGATAGCAGCCGTAGGCAAGAACCTTACTGATGCTTCTGCACGGGTGATAGATGGTACAGGTAAACATGTTACTCCCGGCATTATTGATGAACATTCACATATTGCGGCTGCTTCTATCAACGAAGGTGGCCAGAGTGTAACATCAGAAGTACGTATTGCAGATAATATCAATCCTGATGATATCAATATTTACCGTCAGTTGAGCGGAGGCGTTACCACTTCCCATATTTTACACGGCTCAGCCAATGTGATCGGTGGGCAAACCCAGCTGATCAAACTGCGCTGGGGCGGCGATGATGATGAACTGAAGTTCAAAGGCGCCGATGGCTTTATCAAGTTCGCCTTGGGAGAAAATGTAAAACGTTCCCCTTTTGCCATAGGTAATAGCTCCAATAATAACCGTTACCCCGATACAAGAATGGGAGTGGAGCAGGTGCTGGTAGATGCATTTACCCGTGCAAAGGATTATGAAAAGGCCTGGAAGGAATATGAAGCCAATAAGAATAAAAAAGGGGTGGTAGCGGTTGCGCCACGTCGTGACCTGGAACTGGATGCTCTGGTAGAGATATTGAACAAAAAAAGGTTCATCACCTGTCACTCTTATATACAAAGCGAGATCAACAGTGCTATGAAAGTGGCCGATCAGATGGGATACAAAGTGAATACCTTCACTCATATACTCGAGGGATATAAAGTAGCAGATAAGATGAAAGAGCATGGCGCCAATGCTTCTACGTTCTCCGACTGGTGGGCCTATAAAATGGAAGTGCAGGATGCCATTCCTTATAATGCGGCGATCATGAAAAGGGTGGGACTGAATGTGGCGATCAATTCAGATGATGCAGAGATGGCCCGCCGCCTGAACCAGGAAGCTGCAAAAAGTGTAAAGTACGGAGGGTTGAAAGAAGAGGATTGTTTGAAGATGGTAACACTGAACCCCGCCAAAATGCTGCATGTAGATGACAAAGTCGGAAGCCTGAAAGTGGGCAAAGATGGTGATGTGGTGGTTTGGAGCGATCACCCGCTGAGTATCTATGCAAAGTCATTATATACTATCGTTGACGGTACCGTTTATTTCGACAGGCAAAAAGATGCTGAGATGCAAAAATGGGTGGATACTGAAAGGACCCGCCTCATCAAAAAGATGAATGGAGAAAAACGCAGCGGTGCACCCGTGATACCGGCACAGCCTACTTACCAGGTCATGCACACCTGCAGTGAACATGGACATAGTCATGGATTGCTCACTATTGATACAGACGATATTACTAATGATTAAAAATTCAGCAATGAAAAAGATACTCTTAAGCCTTATATCAATTTCTTTTCTGGTTAGTGCAAGGGCGCAGGAAACAGTTTACCCGGCTCCGCAACAGACAACCACCGTTGCCGTTACCGGTGCCACAATCCATAAAGGAAACGGCGAAGTGATCGAAGATGCTACCATCATCATGGTGGACGGGAAGATATCTGCGGTCGGCAAAAATTTACCTGTGCCTTCCGGTGCAACAACAGTAGATGCAAAAGGAAAACATGTTTATCCCGGCCTGATCCTGCCGACCAGTAACCTGGGCCTTGTAGAAATAGGCGCTAACCGGGCTACTACTGATGTACAGGAGATCGGGGATATGAATCCTAATGTCCGTGCTATTGTTGCATATAATACCGATTCCAAAGTGATCAACACGCTTCGTTCCAATGGAATTCTGCTGGCCAACGTAGTGCCACAAGGAGGTTTGCTCAGTGGTTCTTCTACAGTGGTACAATTAGATGCCTGGAACTGGGAAGATGCAGCATACAAAACGGATGAAGGCATTCATTTCAATATGCCATCATTGATGCCACGTCCCCGTTTTGGCGGATTTGGCGGTGGTGGCGGCGGTTTTCGGGGACAAGGCGCCGAAACTGATCCCGTAAAAGAAGGCCTGGAAAAAGTAGAGATGATCAAGAATTTTTTCCGCGAAGCCAAAGCCTATGCGTCTGTTCCCACGCATGAGCAAACCAACCTGAAATTTGAATCGGTTCGCGGTCTGTTCGACAAAAAGCAAAAGTTCTATGTTCATGCCAATACTGTCAAACAAATGCTGGTGGCGTTTGATTTCATCAAAGAATTTGGATTTGATGTCGTAATAGTGGGTGGCTCAGATAGCTGGCAGATCGCCGACCTGCTGAAGCAAAACAATGTGTCTGTGATATTGAACCAGCCCCACAGCCTGCCGACAGCAGAAGATGACGATGTGGATCAGCCCTATAAGACACCGGCTATATTACAAAAGGCCGGAGTGTTATTTTCGATCAGCGATGATGATGCGCAAACCCGCGGCCGCAACCTTGCTTTTAATGCAGGCACCGCTGCCGCCTATGGTCTTACCAAAGAAGAAGCACTGGCCGCTATTTCACTGAATGCAGCAAAGATTTTAGGAGTGAGTGATAAGACAGGAAGTATTGAAGTGGGCAAGGATGCCAATATCATCATCAGCGAAGGCGATATCCTGGACATGAAAAGCAGTGTGATCACAGATGCATTTATCCAGGGAAGAAAGGTGGACCTGACCGATAAGCACAAGCAACTGAATGACCGCTACAATCAGAAATATAAACTGAAGCCGTTCTGATCTTGCAAAAGACAGGAAATAATGAAGAAGGTCCCGCCGCAGGCGGGACCTCTTGTTTTCAAACCGTCCAAAGTGAAATATTATTGCTTCACGATCTTTTCAGATGCGATGAGGTTATTATTGCTGCTCAGCTGAACCATGTAAATGCCCCTTGCCAAAGAAGCCGCTTCAGTAACGGTGACACTGTTGAAACCTTTGCTGACCGTTACAGTTTTGGTGGCCTGTAACTGTCCCGTCATGCTATAGATTTTGATGACGAGGTTTCCTTTTTCAGCAGACTGGTAATGGATGCTGAACTGGCTTGTAAAAGGGTTGGGTGATGTCTGTACAGAAACACCCTGTTTGTTACTGAAGCGGACAACTTTAGTTTCAGATATTTTTGTAGCGCCGGTGGGTTCGATAGCATTGATACGATAGTAAACAGCAGTCAGTTGTGTATTCACCTGTTTGTCTTCGAACTGGTAACTGGTCTTACCGGTCACGGCAGGAACCAGGCTGGCTGATGTGAAATTTACCCTATCGTAGCTGCGCTGGATATCAAATACAGTTCCGGGATCCTGTTCAGATGACCAGGTAAGTACCGGTTTGTTGTCAGATACATTCACATAAAAGAAATTCCATTTCACTGGTAATGCAGCATTGCCGGAAGTATAACGCAGTCCGCAGGAAGGATATGCATTCACAGTGTCAGGAGCTGCAAAAGAAGAGAAAATGGCGTTCGGCCTTACAGTACCCCACTGTGTATCAAAAATGGTGGAAGAGCTGGTGCGTGTCGCGTCATATATCTTGATGGTATCAGTAGTGGTACCGCTAACGCCAACCGTACCGCTATTATAGGTAGTGCCGGTAAAGTAGTAATAACCTTTACCTGTAAGCGTACCATAGTTCGTGAAGTTTCTTGCTTTGATCTTACCATTGGCCGTATTATTGATAGTGCCGCTGTTGGTAATGGTAGCAGCAGCATATTGTGCCGGTATCCAGATCAGGCCGTCATTGATGATCGTAACATTGTTGTTCGTGATATTGCCGTTGATCACCAGGCGGCAGTTGTTGGTAAAAGAGGAGCCTGAATTAAAAGTGATAGCTCCTGTTTCCAGTTTGCCAAGGTTGGTAAAGTCACCACCATTGGAAGTAAAAGCGCCTGTAACGGTGATGATGTTATTGTTGATGAAGTCTGAACCGTTGTTCATCGTAAAAGCAGCGCCGGCAGTGATCGTTCCGTCATTATCCAGGTCAGCGCCATTGTTCATCGTCACATTACCGGTAAACTTTAGGGTGGCCCCGTAATAGTTATTCCAGTTCTGGCTGCCACCGTTCATATCCGTGGTACCGCTTACTTCTGTGATACCATAATTCTCCAGGCCGAAATCTTTATTGCTGTTGAGGGTGCTGAATTTCGCAGTACCCAGAACGATCAGCGTTCCTTTGGGATTATTAAAACTGGCCGGCTGAAAAGTTGCATTGGCGGCTACTGTGATCTTCGCATTCTTATGAAAGCTGTTGATATTGCCGGTATAGGTTCCGCTCTGTATATATAAGCTGTCGCCGTTGCCTAAATTATAGGTAGTAGCATTACCGGTGTTCACATACGTGGTCTGGCTATTGGCGGAAAAAGTAAATAGAACGGAAATGATTATAAATGAGAGTGTAGCAATACGGGTCATCTTGTTTTCTTTAGGGTTGTGATCTTATTCGGGTTTTCAGGATTCAGATTTTCCGGGTTTCGGGCTTCACTTGTTTCGCAGTGTTTTTTCTACTTCCCTTCGTAATCTGGCGCAAACATATTGCAGTATTTACTATCAGCCAATAGTAAAACTACTTCTACAATGCAGTAATTACAGACTAATATTTTAGCGACTGTCAGCCAGTGAAGTAGGAAAAAAGAGGAATATGTCTGAAATGAGAATTTGATATTACTCAAGCTGACCGGACATGATCGTTGTTCTTTATTTCAATATCCCTTCCGGCCCGGGTTCATTATCCCTTGCCCGGTAAAGAAGGCAACGGTCGCTGCGGAATGGCTTTGTAAAAGGGGCGGGTTCAGGTATAGCAATGTAAGAAAAGCGACGATCATTTGTACCACGTAAGTGGTATTGACTTCCGTACCGCTCTGCACTTACCTTCAGTATGGCTTCTTACAAACCTTTATCAACCTTTAAAACTTATCTTATGGCAAATTCTGACATGTTAAAACAACTAGCATTGTCCAAAAGAAAATACTTTGTGTACAATGTAAAGTTTGTCTGCGGACTTCAAAAAAGTCCTTTTCAAAAAGATTGTGATTCGATCCTCAGCCGCGGTATCTATTCTACAGAGATCAATATCCTGAATTATGGGCCGAAGGAAGTCGCTATTGCCAAAGCATTCACGCCGGTGGTGGTGCATAATAAGGCCATTGCCCGTGAACCGGAAATAAACGGACCCGACAATATTGAAAGAGTAGTACTGAAACCTTTTCATGCCACCATGGACGATTGCTGTAAGATCGTGAAAATGCTGAAGGATGCCGACGAACAACTGAAGATCGGCTTTCTTGAGATCATCAGCCCGCAGCCATTGGAAGTATGTGCGGTCTATACGGTGACCGATATAGAACAAATGCACCCTTCCATCAGCGTGGCGCAGGTGGAAGCAAGAAGTTTGTCTGTCAGCTGATCCTGATACTGTCGCGATGTGTTTCCTCACCGTCATTTTCTTTACATATATTATCCCGGTTCATAAGACATGAACCGGGATAGTTGTTATTTACTTACGACACTAACCCGGACTTAGGGCGGGACTGGTTGCCTGATACCGGACGGTAATTGTATCATATCCGGACATCCATTGACCCATGTGTCATCTTATTTTCATGATTATCAGTATCTCAAAATCTGGCACCCGGTATGCCGGTAAGTTATCGTTCCTTTCAAACTCAGTATATGCAACACGAAAAACATTCCTTGTCGCCGGCAGCCGCCCTGTTCCAAAACAGCACAATGACGGGCAGTTCCCCGTCCGGTTCAAACAAAGCAGGAAGCCTGTTAAGTTTTGCAATAGGACTGGCTTTATGTTTTATTGCCTGCCTGGTTGCGGGCAATCGCCCTGTCGCCGTGTCGCCTGCGGGAAAACAGGATACAGATATGCAACGCTCTGACATAACGAATCCCGACGGCGTTATTCTTATTCATAACAGGATGGTAGTGGTCAATTCCTGAGACAGGGCCTCTTATAGCTGTGTGTTTCTTTCTCCATACCTGGTCATGCTCACTCTACCCGCTTTGCCACACTATGAGATACAGCTATAAAACCGTAATGAAGAAGGGAGGGAGGAAAAAGGAGTGCTTATATTTGAGCATAATAACCACACATGAAACCTTCCCGATACAACCGCAGAAAGTTTATCCGATCAGCCACTGCTGCTACATCAGCCGCAGGACTTTTTTCCATATTGCCCAAAGAGTTACTGGGTAATGATGCTGTGCCATCAATTGCCGGTGAATATAACATCACCGGTAAGATCCCTGAACCGAAGATCAACTTCTCCGTAATCGGCATCAATCATGGTCATATTTACGGACAAACAGATGCTGTGATACGGGGCGGAGGTCAGTTGATCTCTTTTCACGCCAAAGAAGATGACCTGGCGGCAGCTTTTGCCAAAAAATACCCGCAGGCAAAAAGGGTGACCGATGAAAAAGAGATACTGGAAGATAAAACCATCCATCTTGTGTTAAGTTCCATTATTCCCAATGAAAGGGCGCCGCTGGGAAGAAGAGTGATGCAGCACGGAAAAGATTATATGTCGGACAAACCGGGTATCACTTCATTGGAACAACTGGCTGAAGTGCGCCGTGTGCAAAAGCAGACCGGCCGTATTTATTCCATCATGTACAGCGAACGTTTTGAGAACAGAGCTACCGTGAAAGCAGGTGAACTGGTGAAAGCCGGGGCGATTGGCAAGGTCATCCAAACGATCGGGCTGGGGCCGCATCGCATCAGTTTGTCAACGAGACCGCCCTGGTTCTTTGATAAAAAATATTTCGGGGGCATCATTACCGATATTGCTTCGCACCAGTTTGATCAGTTCCTGTATTTTACCGGCTCCACCAAAGCAGATGTGGTGTTTTCACAGACGGGCAATGTAGCGCATCCCCAATACCCGCAATTTGAAGATTTTGGTGACGTGACCATCAACGGTAATGGCGGTACAGGTTATATAAGAGTGGATTGGTTCACCCCGGACGGATTGCAGACCTGGGGCGATGGAAGACTCACCATCCTTGGCACCGAAGGATTTATCGAGATACGCAAGAACATTGATATAGCCGGAAGACCCGGCGGCAATCATCTTTTTCTTATCACTAACAAAGACACACAGTATATCGATTGCAAGGATGTCGTTCTTCCTTACGGGGAGCAACTGGTGAATGATATCGTGAACAGAACGGAGACGGCCATGACACAGGCACATTGTTTTTTGGCGACGGAGCTTGCGTTGAAGGCGCAAAAGAAGGCGAAGAAGCTGGTTCCCGGAAAAGCATAGGCATATGGGTCAGTGGTCAATGGTATCCTTCGGCAAGTTTCCGCAGCATTTGCCGGGACAAGCAGGATGACAGGCGTAGTGATGCGGCTATTGCATAGTATCAGTTTATTTTCAGCAATACATTCCCGGTCTTTTGCCCGCTGTTGACATACGTGAATGCATCAGCTATCTGCTTCAACGGGTACGTTCTGTCAATGACAGGTTTAAAATGTCCGCCGTCAAGCAGTTCCTTCAGCCATGCCAGGGTAAGTTTAATATCTGTCGGCACAGGAAAGACCACTCTGCGGGATGCAAAGCGGGTGGTGAGCGGCAGGTACAAATTTTCATTGCCGGGGCCTAACTCAGACGACATATACAACCCTCCCGGCTTCAGTAATTTTTTGCATACTCCAAAACTGCTTTTACCTACGGCATCCAGTATAAAATTGTATTGCTCACCGCCGGCTGTAAAGTCTTCGGTTTCATAATCGATCACTTTATCCGGACCAAGCGACCGTATCAATGCAACATTCTTATTGTTGCAAACAGCGGTGATATGTGCCCCGATATGTTTTAATAGTTGCACCGCTGCCGATCCGATAGCACCGGTGGCGCCATAGACCATTACGTCGTGGTCAGCTTTCATTTTTGTTTTGCGGATATAATTGTATGCATAATGAGCGCCTTCCGGTGAGGCAGCAGCGTCTTCAAAAGAAACATTGGGCGGTATGATCGCTACAGGCCCGTTTTCAGGAACAACGAGATATTGCGCATGAGAACCCAGGTTGTTATCGTTAAAACCAAAGACCCTGTCACCGGGATGAAAAGCCGTTACTCCTTTGCCCACAGCTTCTACTGTGCCGGCAAAATCAGTACCGGTGCTGGCCTGCCTGGGTTTGGGCAAGCCGGTAAAGAGCCGGAATATAAAAGGCTTGCCCCAGAGCACACCACAGTCAGTACGGTTCACAGTGGTATTATGCACACGTACCAATAGCTGCCGGTCTTTGGGCACAGGTGTTATTGTTTCCCGTACGCTCAATACTTCCGGGCCTCCGTATTTTGTTCGTATGGCTGCAAGCATGAGGTAAATATAATGCAACTGTGCTGTAGAGGTTATGACTTGTGACGCAGGGATCTTTGGTGAATGGTGAGTCAAGGTGACCGGCACAAACAAGGGCGACAGATTTTTTCATAAAAATTCAATTCTTTATATTTAGGTGCGGGCTTGCCAACTGTGCTATCGTTCACCCATCAATCAACGATCATGCAGCCTTCCACCACTATCCCTTACAGGACCATCAGCCTGTTCTTTGTCATTATACTTGGGTTGGTCACCTGGGGTTTTTATAAAACCTACCTTGTTTTCTTTCCTTCCTTTGATGGCTTCAGCACGATACATCATTTTCATGGGGCCATGATGATGACATGGATCTGTTTCCTGATCGTACAACCCCTGCTGATCAGGGCAGGCAAACTCAATATTCACCGGGCCATAGGCAGGTTATCTTACGTGGTGGCACCGCTGCTGATGGTGTCTATTTTCCTGGTGACACGCATCGGATACTACCGGCCGGTGCCCGGCATGTCGCACGAAGATAAAATTGCCGAAATAGCGCTCAGTACTCCTTACATTCCTGCCTTTGCGGTGCTGTATTGTCTTGCCATTATCAACCGGCGGAACACGTATGATCATATGCGCTATATGATCGGCACTTCACTGTTTATGATAGGGCCTGGTCTTGGCCGGGCACTGATCATTTATTTTGGAAAAACGCTTGACCAGTCGGTTGATTTCACTGATTTCCTCTCCATCGGCATGGTCGCCCTGCTGCTGCTGAATGACCTGCTCAGAAAAAGATCGTACAAGGCCTTTGCGATCGTACTGCTCGTGCTGATCTGTATTCATATCACCTGGGAATCGAGA
>JAEUVK010000089.1 GCA_016787135.1 Chitinophagaceae bacterium
GTGATCTCGTATTCCCCCCTTGCCGAAGGCTGAAGTTCACGGGCGATGGTCACTACTTCGTTATCATAAAAATATAACCCGGGCACTGCGAAATTAGAGGCGGGCTTTGCCGGTTTTTCCTCTATGGAAACAGCATTCATATCCGTGTCAAACTGTACTACCCCGTAACGTTCGGGGTCTGATACATGATAAGCGAATACATACCCACCCTCTATATCTGTCAGTTTTTTCAACTGGCTGCCCAGCCCGGCGCCATAAAAAATATTATCTCCAAGTATCAATGCCACTTTATCCCGGCCAATAAAATCAGCGCCGATCACAAATGCCTGTGCCAGCCCGTTGGGTACTTCCTGCACTGCATATTCGAAACGGCAGCCTAACATACTGCCATTGCCGAGCAATCTTTTGAATTGTGCATTATCCTCCGGTGTAGTGATGATCAGTATTTCCCGGATGCCCGCCATCATTAATGTGGACAGCGGGTAATAGATCATGGGCTTATCATAAATGGGCATCAGTTGTTTGCTGATGGCTTTTGTGATCGGGTATAGCCTTGTGCCGGAACCTCCGGCCAGAATGATCCCTTTCATATCTCTATCCCCTGAAGGGAGATTTGATGTTACCTGATCTGATACTCATTTGCTGTACTGCAATTCGTAATACTGCTGGTATTCCCCGGATGTCACATGCTTCAGCCATTCGGTATTCTGCAAATACCAGTCGATGGTCTGGCTCAGCCCTTGTTCAAAGGTCACCGACGGTTTCCATCCAAGCTCCTTACTGATCTTCGTAGCATCAATAGCATACCGCCTGTCGTGACCGGGACGGTCTTTTACATACGTGATCAGCTTTTCACTGGTACCCGGAGCATGACCGAGCTTTTCATCCATCAGTTTACACAACAGCTTTACAAGGTCAATATTCTTCCATTCATTAAAACCGCCGATATTATACGTTTCATGGTCCTTCCCTTTATGAAAGACCAGGTCAATGGCAGCGGCATGATCCTTTACAAACAACCAGTCCCTGGTATATAGCCCGTCGCCATATACAGGCAGCGGCTTTTGATTCATGATATTATTGATGAAAAGCGGGATGAGTTTTTCAGGAAAATGATTCGGCCCGTAATTATTGGAACAATTGGTAATGATGACAGGCAAATGATAAGTTTCCCCGTAAGCCCTTACGAAATGATCGGAAGAGGCTTTAGAGGCAGAGTAAGGTGAATTAGGGGCGTAGGCCGTTGTTTCAGTAAAGAAGCCCGTTTCACCAAGAGCACCATATACCTCGTCTGTCGAAATATGATAAAACCTTTTCTCTTTTACATCATTTTTCCAATGTTGCCGGGCAGCATTCAGCAGGTTCACTGTACCAATTACATTGGTATAAACAAAATCAAGCGGCGAAAGAATAGAGCGGTCAACATGGCTTTCTGCTGCCAGGTGAATGATGCCGTCGGGCTGATACGTCAGAAATACCCTGTCAATATCATCCGGGTTAAGGATGTTGGCCTTCTCGAAAAAGTAATTGGATGATCTTTCAATATCCCGGAGATTCTCCAGGTTGCCGGCATACGTCAATGCATCAAGGTTGATGATCTTATAGTCCGGGTATTTTGTGACAAACAACCGCACCACATGGGAGCCGATAAATCCTGCTCCGCCTGTTATGACTATTGATCTGCTCATCTGTTGATACATCTATTCAAACCCGCTGGTCTCTTTTTCTTTTGAGAACCCTGTTCTTACTTCAGGCTGACCGAGGAACTTTCTTCTTTATACCACCTGAATGTTTTGCGTAATCCATCTTCAACGGAAACAGCGGGGCTATAGCCGAGCAGTTTAGCGGCCCTGGAAATATCGGCCAAACTGTGTTTTACATCCCCGGCCCGTTCCGGGCCATGCACCGGCTGAAGATCACTGCCGGCTTCCTGTTTCAGGTAGTCGAATAGTTCAAGCAATGATGTCTGGTGGCCACAGGCAATATTATATACCTGGTTTACGGCTTCAGGAATCTCTGTGAAAAGAGAAAGAATGTTGGCCTGGACAGCATTATCTACAAAAGTAAAATCACGGCTGTGGCTTCCATCACCGTTGATCACCGGTGGCTTGTTTTCCAGCAATGCTTTGGCAAAAAGAGGGATCACTGCAGCGTAGGGCCCCTGTGGGTTTTGCCGGGGCCCGAATATGTTGAAATAACGGAGGCCGATGAACTGTATCCCGTAAAGATTTGCATATACCCGGGCATATAGTTCATTCACATATTTTGTAACAGCATAAGGCGATAATGGGTTACCGATCTTATCCTCTGTTTTAGGCAAACCGGGATGATCGCCATAGGTAGATGAACTGGCAGCATAGACCACCCTCTTTATATTCTTTTCTTTTGCTGCAGTAAAAATATTCAGGGTACCTGTTATATTCACCTCATTGCTGGTAAGCGGATCGGCAATGGAACGGGGAACAGAACCAAGCGCCGCCTGGTGCGTGATGCGGTCAATGTTATTGCAGGCGGCAAGACAGGTATTATAATCCCGTATATCACCTTCTGCAAATTCAAATTTCTGATTTGACAACAGGTGCCTGATGTTCCTTAATGACCCGGTGATCAGGTTATCCAATACACGGACCCGGCTTACCCGTTCATCCTGTAACAAAGCTTCGGCAAGATTGGAACCGATAAAACCGGCGCCCCCGGTAATTAATATTCGCATAATGACAAAAGGGATGTTGCAGCGGCCGTCAGTATTTTATTTGCCAAATATCCGCCGCAGCAATTTTCGTGGACTAAGCCTTTTCATGATCCGTTCAAATCTGGTTGCCGGCGGCTTCTCTTCTTCATAATAACTGCTGCCATAGCCATACCCGTAGCCATATCCGTAACGGCCATACCCGTAATACCCGTATCCCGGTTTGTTTTTAACATCATTGATCACTATAGAAACTTTGGGCAGCTTGCTTTCTTTATATAATTCATCTATCAGTACGATCTGCTTTTTGAAAGTGTGCCCCTGCCGGACAAGATAAAGTGTACAATCGGCAAACTTGCTCAATGTCAAAGCATCACTGACCATTCCAACCGGGGCCGTATCAATGACGATCACACTGAAATGTTTGCTTACCCGTTCAAACATCTCTGACACCTTAGTGTCAAGCAGCATTTCTGAAGGGTTAGGCGGTATAGGGCCGCAAGGAAGTACAAACAGGTTCTCATGCTGGGGAACAGGCAAAAACAGGTCTTCCACCTCTGCTTTACCCATCAGGAAATTAGTGATGCCCGGACGTTTTGAAATGCCGAGCCCGGACAAAACCTTTGGTTTCCTGATATCAAATTCCATAATGACGGTCTTTCTGCCGGCCAGGGCCAGTACGGCGGCAATGTTTGTGCTTACAAACGATTTGCCTTCGCCGCTGAATGAAGAGGTGACGAGGATGACCGTTTTATCAGGTTTATTGACGACGTACTGAAGGTTGGACCGGATGATACGAAACTGTTCTGCCACCATGGTCCTGCTGGTTTTATTGACGACAAGGGTATTATCGGCAAAAGAGTGGCCGATCTCGCCAAGTATGGGTGTCTGCGTCAGTTTTTCAATATCAAACCGTGTATTGATCTTGTCGTTCAGTATCTCTGCTATGAAAATGATCAGTGCCGGGATACCGATACCGATCAGTATAGCCAGTATCTGGATGGTACGTTTATTCGGTTTGACCGGGGCTCCGGAAGGAAATGCCTCGTCGATCACTTTGGTTTTGGAAACGGTGGAAGCCCTTTGGATCGCCGCTTCTTCCCGTTTACTTTCGAGGAGTGAATACAGTTCCTGCTTGGTTTTGATCTGCCGCTCCATTTCCACATATTCACGCAGCTTATAGGGTAATGTCTGTAGTTTGGTCTGTTCAGAATTGCTGCGGGCCTTCAATACGTTGATCGCAGCATTATAATTCAGCCGGATGTTGTTCAGGTTCTCGAGCAGTTTCTGGCGAAGTTCTTCGATCTGCCCTTCTGCTTCTTTCACTAACGGGTGCTGAGGCGGTGTGTTGCCATCCAATAAAGATCGTCTTTCGAGTTGCGCTTTATTATAAGATTCTACCAGGCCATTCAGTGTCGGATCATCAAGGGTGAGTGGAGTGGGTGTCACTTTAGCGAATTCATTCCCTTTATTTTTCAGGTAGCTGTCGAGGAAATCGGCCTGCAGCAGCCTGGATTCCTGTTCTGTTACCCCCCTGTCTGCTTCTGTGAATTTGGAAAAATAATCTCCCAGTTGTTTTTCCACGTCAAAAAGATTATTGTCCTGCTTATACTTCAGGAAGCGCAGCTGAAGCGTATCCAGTTCATGGCTCATGTTTAACAGACGTCCATTGATAAAACTCAGCATCTGGTCGGTAGAGTAGTTATTTTGCTCCACCGTCATGGAATCATACTGGATCATGAGGTGGTTGATGATGTCCGCAGCCAGTTGTGCATTGGTGCTTTGAATGGAAATGGAAAGTATGCTGGTTCCGGGTGTTTTCGGCTGCACTTTTACACCTCCTGCGAGGCTGCCGGCCACCTGGCCAACGGGATGCCAGGAAACGATATATTCATTGCCGGGGTCTGCGTGGCCGAAATTCTTCATCAGCCTGAAAACACCACTCTCGTTACGGAACAATTGTCCCAGAGAGAAAGGTGTAGCCCCATTGTTTACCGTGAACTGGTTCGCATTGATGAACCTGATCTTTAAGGAAAAGCTGTGTAGAGAATCTGCAAGTTCAAAAGGTTCGATCACGAAGGGGCCTTCGTTGTACATGTTATAATCTTTGATCTTTCCTTTTGATGTATAACTGAACTGGAGATTGAGTTTTTTGACCACCCTGGCCATCAGGGGCCGGGACTTCAGCACCTCTATCTCGTTCTGAATATTCTGCATGCGGTTGTCGCCGGCGAACAGTTCTTCTACTTTATCAGAAGGCCCGCCCTGTTCTTTACTTTCCAGTAGTAAAGCACCGGTAGCGCTGTAAATACGGGTGGTATAACGCAGGTAAGCGAAAGCGATCAGGAGTGCGACAGCTACCGATAAAAGAAATAAAGGCAGGAAACGGACATACTTGTAAAAAAGATCCCTCAGGCTTAAGTTCCAGAGTTCACTTTTATTACTGTTAATCAGGTTCTGATCTTCCATTAAAATGATATTGTATCCTTTAAAATTTTAAGTAGTGTTATTTACCTGAAGATGTTATAAAGCAATGCGATGGCGGTAATAACACTCAATCCAAAACTTACCCGTTGCAGCACCACGTCCTGTTCCGCTTTCTTTGCTTTATTCTTTGCAGGCTGCACCAGCACCACATCGTTCTGCATGAGGTTGTAAAAAGGTGATGCAAATAAAGAATCTGAAGAAAGGTTTATCTGCCCGATCTCTCTTTTGCCATCAATTTCGCGGATCACTTTTACCTTATCCTTCAGCCCCCATTCATTGATACCACCCGCCAAACCCACCGCTTCAAGAATGGTGACCTTTTCGCCGGGGATACTGATCACGCCCTGGCTGGCTACTTCGCCCATCACAGTGATCTTTAAATTCTGAAAACGGATGATGACGGTAGGATCCCGTAATAATTCCACCGGTTCTGTCAACCGTTTCTTTATTTGCGCAGCGAGTTCATCTTTTGTCAGCCCTTCTGCATGAAAGGTTCCAAGCCTCGGGTATTCTATATTTCCTTTCGCATCCACCAAAAAACCACCGCTGTTCTGTCCAGCGCCGCCCCCTGTTGCTGTACGAAGGTTATACAGTTCATCTACTTCCGGTTTGGTGCTGGCGCTGTAAACCTGTATGGAAAGGTTATCATTTTTCTGAATACGCAACTCTGCCACCTGCACTTCGCCTTTGCCGCTGCTGTCTTTGCTATTCTCCAGGTAAGTAGGGATTCTTTGCTGTGTACTGCAGGAAATAAGGTAAAGAGGAAAAACAAGCAATACTACCAAACGGATAAGTTTCATTGAAATGTCTTTACAGGTATATGGTTTGTAAAAATAATTACCCCTGCACTATTCAGGCCGGGCCGAAGTTAGTTTAGTTCTGTCAATATATGCTACCAGTACATATCCCAGGCTGTCAATGGCTACTTTCACCATCTTACGCTGCAGGCTCAGCACCTCTCCTTCCTGGTCCATCAGCGGACCGGTGGTGATCTTTACACGCTGGTGTACTTCGATATTCATCGGCTGCACTTCCACGTTCTCATATTCATTCAGAAAACGTTTGATCGCATTGATCTCTTTCTCTTTGATGACAGCAGGTTTACCTTCCCAGTAAACAAAATTGATAACACCGGGGGTCATTCTTACAGCCGTCCTATCCTCCTCATTCACTTTTACAAACACGTACGACTTGAATAATGGCTCTTCCACCACTTTCATACGGTCGCTCCATTTACGGCGCACTTTATTCAAAGGACAATAGCTTTCAAACCCTTTTTCCAGCAGCAGCTGATTCACTTTTTTTTCCCAGCGGGGACGGCTATAGATCGCTAACCACTTTTTCGCCACAGCAAAGTATTTGAGAAAGCTTCGCCATCTCAGTCACATGAAATTTTTTTAAGGATGACTGGTTAAGATAGAGCAGATGGCAAAAGAATACCTTCCGGTTTTCCTTTTCGGGTGCAAATATATGGGGAAGAGTGGGACTGACAAGAGAATAAAATTGGCGGATTTTGAATGAATTGTCCCCACAAGTTGATAACTATTGAGCCAGATCAACAATTCCATTTTCTAACTTGTAAATCTGTCCTGTAGATGAGCACACGGCTATGTTACCATTGCCAAAAACCAGTTTTATTCCGGCCTTGCTTATCCACCCGTTCTGTTTGGCAGGGTTGCCTTTCATCAACGCATAAGCAGCCACATTTTTGGTGACCACTGCGCCTGCGCCGATCATGGCATAAGCGCCGATCTCGATACCGCAAAGAATAGTAGCGTTGGCGCCGATCGTGGCGCCTGTATAAACAATGGTTTTTTTAAACTCATTCTTTCTTTCAATATAGCTGCGGGGATTGATCACATTGGTAAATACCACGGATGGCCCGAGAAAAACATCATCTTCGATAACGACCCCGTTATATACCGATACATTGTTCTGGATCTTTACACCATTGCCGATCATTGTATTGTTATCTATATATACATTCTGGCCGATATTGCATCGTTCACCGACTTTACAGCCGGGCATCAGGTGACAGAAATGCCAGATCTTCGTTCCCTTTCCTATTTGCGCCCCTTCATCAATCACCGAACTGGGATGAACAAAAAAATCCTTGTTTTCCATACTGCCAAAATAATTCATTGATCAGGCATTGCCAATTAATAAAAATGAAATCGGTACATTTCTACCGCAATTGTATTATTGAAAATTTTGGCCGGGAGGAACCTTAGATGAAATTTTTCAGGCCTGAGTTATGTAATTTCGGCTTGAAAAATTTTATGCCGGTTTAATCCATTAAAACCACGACTGCTTGAATCAACGTTTTTATTCTCTCGATGTGTTCCGCGGCGCTACTGTTTGCCTGATGATACTGGTGAATAATCCCGGCTCATGGGCTCATATCTATGCCCCGCTGGAACATGCTCCCTGGCATGGCCTCACTCCCACCGATCTTGTTTTTCCTTTCTTTTTGTTTGCAGTGGGTAATGCGATGTCATTTGTGATGCCGAAACTGCAGGCCGCCGGTGATGCAGCTTTTTGGAAAAAAGTAGTGAAAAGAACTGCGCTGATATTCCTGATCGGTTTATTTCTCAATTGGTGGCCGTTTATGAAATGGCAGGAAGGCTCTTTGGTATTTCGTCAATGGACAGATCCGCAAAACCCCGCCAGCGGTGTACGGATATTAGGTGTATTACAGAGAATTGCCCTCTGTTATTTTTTTGCATCGGTCATCGTTTATTACCTGAAACCCCGTAAAGCATTTTATGCCGGTCTTTTGTTGCTGCTTGTTTACTGGATGCTTTGTTACATTGGCAATCCGGCCGATCCTTATAGTTTAAAAGGATGGTTCGGCACTGACATTGATAAAAAGATACTGGGCATTGCACATATATATAAAGGTGAAGGTGTTCCCTTTGATCCCGAGGGATTGATGAGCACTATTCCTGCTATCGTGCAGGTGATCTTTGGTTATTTGGTTGGCGATTACATTCAGAAGAAATCACAGGTGGCCGCTGCGCAGTTCAATCTTGAAAAACCTGTGGCCGCCACGTTAGGCCTGTATCCGATGCTGACAGGTTTGTTTGTGGCAGCTGTAGCAATGATCGTGACCGGTTTTTGCTGGGATATGGTATTCCCGATCAATAAAAAGATATGGACCAGTTCGTATGTTGTATATACTGTTGGTCTTGCTACGCTGACGATCGCCACGATGATCTATCTTATAGAGATAGAAAAAGTAAAAGGCTGGCTGGCGAAGTTCTTTAACGTATTTGGCAAAAATGCCCTGTTCGTCTTTGCACTCAGCGCCTTTTTACCCAAAGGGCTTGCCCTCATACGACTGGGAGAGGGAGTGAATCCCTGGAACTGGCTGTATAAAAAAGTACTGATCCATATTCCCGGCGTCCCGGAGAACGGTTCCCTCGCTTATGCGATCTGCGTGATCACTTTTATGTGGGTGATCTGCTGGTGGATGGATAAAAAGAAAATATATATCAAAGTGTAAACAAACAGGAAGCAATGGCGGGATGCTTCGGGTTGTCAGCCTGTATTGAAATCATAGCAGATGAAAAAAACTCTTCTTATTGGAATCGCTGCTGTTCTTTCCCTGGCCGCCTGTGATAAAAACGATGCCGGAGGAATAAAAAGATCAGCTGGCATCATCACAGGTTTTGATGGCAGTAAGTGCTATTGCTGCTGGGGATGGATCGTTGAGATAGACAATGTCGTTTATAAATTTGATAAGATACCGCCTTCTTCTTCTATTGACCTGAACAATATCTCTTACCCTGCACCCGTGAATATTGAATGGAGATCTTCGGCGAAAGATTGCAGTGACCGGATCGACGTGATCAGTATTTCTCAGTGAATCCCGTATAGCTCATCCCATCTTGTAGTGTACCTCGGGCTGCGCAGTTCCTGCCGCATTTTCCAGTCCCTTGTCGTGCCGCTGGCCGCAAACTTCAATACATCATCCCTTTGACTGAAGTTGATATTGTCGATCATATCCATCAGCTTCCGTTCGCAATTTTTGTTTTCTGATACAAACAGGTTGCCCTGTATGGACTCATCAGGTACGATACCGCTCAGCATCACCCCGGCCTTTTTATAGAGCTTCCCTTTTTCATATAATGTATCCACCAATGCCATGGCAGGTTTTATGAGTTCGTTGGTAAATGAAGTAGCTGTGGGCAGTGTAACATGGTTACCATGCATGGCTCCGCGAAAATCCACATTATGATTTTCCCCTTTTGCCACTACAAACACACTGATAACTTTTGCAGCCCCGCGCTGCCTTCTTAATTTTTCTGCTGCCCTCGAAGTATAAGTAGCCACTGCCTCTTTAATATCATTGATATCCCCGACGGGATTACCGAACATTCTTGTCGTAGCGATCATCTTCTTGGTCACCAGTTCCTCTTCCATTTCATTGGAAGGAACCGCCTTCAGTTCTCTTACCAGCCTTGCTCCTACCACACCTCCCAGGTGTGTCCGGGCAAACTCTTCGCTGACATTCCGTAACTGCAGTGCGTCATAGATGCCCCAGAATTCTTTCAACTTTTGCGCATAGCGGTAGCCTACGCCCCAGATATCTTCTACAGGTGTTCTCTGCAGTGCTTCAATTATTTTCTCTTCTGTATCCAGCACCATGACGCATTGCGTTTCCTGTTTATTTTTTTTAGACAGACGGTTGGCCAGTTTTGCCAGTACTTTGGTAGGTGCAACGCCCACCGATACTTTGATACCGGTCCATTGCTCTACTGTTTCTCTTATCTTCAACGCAAGATCCTGCAGTTCATATTCAGGAAAGATGCTGAGGTCCAGGAACGCTTCATCCACTGAATACACTTCCACATTCTTTTTACCGAGCATCATCCGCAAGGTTTCCATCACCCGCCAGCTCAGGTCGCCGTATAGATTATAATTGGAAGAAAACACAGAAACGTTATGCTTCTCCATTAACGGCTTCGCCATAAAATAAGGGCCGGCCATTTCCACTCCGAGTTTTTTGGCCTCATCACTTCTTGA
>JAEUVK010000141.1 GCA_016787135.1 Chitinophagaceae bacterium
GTGACCAGTTCACTGTAATCTGTATCCGGCCGGCCCGTCAGTTTCTTTTGTTCAATAAAAAGTTTCAGGTTTTCCTTTTTCTCACCCAGTATCTCCGGTATCTCTTTGATCTTTTTAAGCCGGGTAAATGTATTTTGATAAAAGACATAATACTGATCTGTGTCCACGATGGATTGTTCTATCGTTGCCGACCCGTATGGCCTGTTCTCTTTGATATCCTTTCGTATGTATTTGTACAGGATCGCCTTGCCGTTTGCGAGTATCTCATACCAGCCCTTTTCCATGTTTTTGGCAAGAGATAAATAGGATGAATGAATAAAATGATATTGCTGCCCCGTCAGCGAATCAATAAGAGAGACTCCCCTGACAGGAGTTGTAGCCATTAATTCTTTTCCCAGCTGACTGATAAAAAGCAGGGAATGTTCGACCATATCCAGTTTCAGGCGGAGGCTATCGTACATCCGTCCATCTCCCAGGGCCAGTTTTCCTTTCATCCAGTTCTCACTAAAATAAGGCGAGCCTGATACAACCCTTACGTATTTTGTTGTAGATACGGGTTCGCCGCCAACACTATAAAACAGGCTGCTGGTGATCTGGACATTTTCTTTGCCCACATCCACCACTTTTGTCTGTGAATAACCTGTTAAACCAGACACCAGGAAAGATAAAGAGATGAATTGCCATCGTCTCATTGCAGAAGCTTTGTATAAAGTTATCAAAAAGCAGCAAACTGTAATCCATGTCACACAGGTATCCATTATGGGCCTTTATATTTGCTGCCAAATGATCGTTAATGAAGAATAATGTTAGTATAAAGCTGGTTTTTGTGTTTGTGATTTTTCTGTCAGGCATAAAAAGTTTTGGACAAAACCCGGAAAACTGGACGCAATCCCAGCTGATGCAGCCTGCTGATCTTGCCAAAGCCATCGGATCAGGGAAAGATATTCCGGCCATTTTCTGTGTAGGCCCGAAAGCCTATATACCTGGCTCCGTTTTTACCGGTATGTCCAAAGACAAGGACAAACTGGATAAACTGAAAAACGAATTAAAGAACCTGCCAAAAGATAAAAAGATCGTAGTGTATTGTGGTTGTTGTCCTTTCGATCATTGCCCTAATGTAAGACCGGCTATCCAAACGCTGAAGGATATGAAATTCACCAATTACTTCCTGCTGAACCTGGTAAAGAATATTAAAGTGGACTGGATCGACAAAGGATACCCGGTATTGAGTGAATAAGCTCTCATTATTGCCGGTTCAGCCGGTAAACGATCATGTTATCCGTATTATCATTGCCGGGCAAAATATCCTTTTTATTTCCTTCTTTTTTGAATCCGATCTTTTCGAGGAGCTTTACTGATCTTTCATTTTGGAGATCAGCAACTGCTTCAATAGTTGCCAGTCGCATAGATGTGAATCCATAATCAATGATTGCTGAAAGAGCTTCCTGCATCAATCCTTGTCCCTGGCAGGCAGGCAGCAACTCATAGCCAATTTCTGCCTTATCATTTTCCACAGCAATATTCCAGAAGCAAACGGTGCCGATGATCCTTGTTTTTGGCCGCAGACATATACCCCAATAGATAAGCTCGTTACTGTCTATACTGTTATTTACTTTTTGAATGAACTTACGGGCATCTTCTACCGACCGGGCCTTGATCCTGTCGAGATATTTATTTACGATATCATCTGTACGAAGGGCAAATATTCCCTGTTCATCTTCTGCAGTAAGCTTGCGCAGCAGTAGTCTCTCTGTTGTTAATACAGGAAAAGGAGAAAAATCAAGTTGCAGCATTGGGTTTTAATCAAAAACTATATTTCTTTCGGCCGGTTGATCTTATTTTCAATCGGAGTTACGGTATATCCCGCTTTACGCAGCAAACTGATCACACCCTGGTCGCCTGGTAAGTGCCCGGCTCCTACAGCTATCAGCAAGGTTTTTCCCGGCAGAATATCTTTCATTTTGGCCACCCAGTTACGGTTGCGGTTATAAAGCAATACTTCAGTGAAATTGCCAATACCCATATCGGTCTTTTTCATCAGCTCTTCTAATTTCTGCAGGTCCTGGCTCATATAGGCGCTCATCATTTCATTGAGTTCTTTATCCTCATTACTGTTGTTATGGATATTGTCGATATAACTGACGAGCTGTTCTGCCTGCAATTTATAGGGAATACTATCCAATACGCCCGCCTGATAAGCCATTGTTTCCATCCCCTTGATCTTTTTATCACTTTTTTTGGCTTCTTCCATGATCACACCTTCCATCATGGCCATCGATTCGCAGGCCATTGACTTTTCCTGTACCGTTGACAAAGCAAGAATGGGTTTGAACGTTTCCAGCGTAGAAAAAGGAAGCATGGCGCTTTTACTTTCGAAGTATTCTTTTACTTTTTCATAGTCTGTTTCACTCAGCAGGTCTTTCAGCGTTGTATCCCCCTTCATTTTCATTTTACTCATTACCGAGAACATCTCAAAGAGATTATCAAGATCAACCTCAAAGTATACCTCGTCTGCTTTGCGAATGATATTGCGCATATTGTTGCTCAGCATGGCATCATCGGCACACAGCATATGGATAGTGCCATATAAGTAAGAAGGTTTGGTCAGTCCGTTGCCACTGATCCTCCACAGCAATGTATTATTGTCGGCGGCTTCCTTTTCCTTTGGCTGCGCACAGCCGATCAATGCTAATAAACTCATCAGGAAACCTGCACTTACTTTTTTCATCTGGGGCCTTTTTTCAGCAATTTAAGTAAAGAAAATTAACAGGCAGACGGGTGAAAAGGTTCACAGGTTGTATTTCCGGTGTCAGCGGCAGATAAAATATATTATTAATAAAATACTTCGCTCCAGTAGCGGGAGAATTTTGTTCCCCATTTTACCTGTAACTCTTCTTCGGATATGGGTAATCCCAGTTCCTGTTTGATGGCTAATAATGGCAGGTTAACCCCTGCACCAAGAGCGGCGGAGATGGTTCCCTGTACACGGGGATTTATTTCAACGAGCAAAAATTTTCCGGTGGCCGATCTTTTGACCTGTAAGCCGGTATTGCCATGTAATTGCAGTTCATGAATGATCTGCGAACAATACCGGATGATGCTTTCATCTCTTACAAACTCACCCTCCACGCTGATGCCATTGATCATCTTTTTGCGCAACCGGGGAACGATCAATACTGCCTTCCCGTTTTTGGCCAGGCAATCCACTGAATATTCTTCACCGGGCAAATATTCACTCACGAGCAATTCCGGGAATGCTCTTGATGAAAGTATTCTTGTCGCATCATGGTACGATATAAAAGTTGAATTCGGTTTCTCATTGAATAGCAGGTGATGTTCCTCTATCGAATGACTGATGATACGAAAGCCGCGGCTACCGTTGGAAACAGAAGGTTTGAAACAAATGGTCTTGCCGGGATAGCCCAATTCGTTAGCCGCTGTTTCAAATTGCCCGATATTTTCCACCACACGGAAATCAGGTACATCCAGTCCCCTCCACTGCAGGAACTGGTATAGTTTGCTTTTGTCATTTGCAATTTCAAGGGATGCGGCAGGTGAGACAAGCAATTTTGCACCTGCCAGTTCAAATTCTTTGATATGCTGTGAAAGTGGAATAAGCTCTTTGGTAACCAATGGCAATACCACATGGATATTTTTTTCACGGCATACGGAAAGTACCTTGTCAATAAAGGCAGGATCGGTAGCCGGAGTGATAACCTCAAATTCTTTCACAAGGTATCTGCCGACGGCGTCAGGGTTGGCATCTGCTGCCGTGATATGAACAGCAGGGTGCTGCCACAGGCATTGCAGAATGCCGGCTGCACCGGGGGCGCCGGCGCCTGTCATCAGAATATTGATCTTATCGGCTGTCACTGATTAAATGTAGAACGTAAAAATCAAAACGTAAAATGTAAAAATTAATTGACCACTGCTTCTTCCCCGTATAGCTGGTCCTTGAATTTTAAGGAAGGCGATGGAATAAATTCACCGATACCTAATGCATCCCATTTCGCATCCACTGCTTTAATGGTCTCATCATTGGCGACAATGATGTTCGGCCAGTCGCGGTGAAAATCATCCAGTTCTTTAGTTTTGCGGGTGCCGTCGAAGCCAATGCAGGCAAAGTATGAGCTATGAGCTGCGGGTTGCGGGCTTGTAGCCGATCCTTTATAAAGGTGGTGATCTCTTTTAGGATCAAGATTGTTGCAAAGCCGCCAAAGAGCTGTAGGAAGGTCATTGGCATCTACGGTATGCTCCACGTACAAGATCATTTTAATGTTTTCCATTTCCTGCATTCCGCATAATTGTTCATGCAGTTCTTTGATATGCCCTTTCCTGTTTTTTTCCACTGAAACGACGATGCAGGGAATATCCTTTTCCAGTAAAGAAACATTTACAGCTTTTATCTCATGGAATTCCGATGTCAACATCTCTTCCTGTAACCTATAACCCGTAATCGGTAACTTGTAACCATCATCCACTTCTTCCTCAGATTTCTTCGTTCCGTCAATACACATCTTACCGCCGAAACCTAATTTGCTGCAACTATGATCGAGTACATCCATCGGCCCGTTTGAGAAATAAATGTCAGTGGCCGGATTCAGATTCCTGAAAATGTATTGGGTCAGTTCCAGGTAGTTCTGGATATTTACCCCTTCGTCTGCCAATACAAGGATCTTGTTAAACATCATTTGCCCGGCGCCCCACATCGCATTCATTACTTTTTGCCCCTGGCCTGCATAATCTTTTTTGATCTTTGTAATAACAAGATTATGAAACACTCCTTCCACAGGCATATCCATATCTATGATTTCCGGCACCATGGTCATTTTGATCGGTGCTAAAAATATTCTTTCAGTGGCTTTTCCCAGCCAGGCATCTTCCTGCGGAGGGATACCCACAATAGTGGCCGGGTAAATGGCATTCTTTTTATGCGTGATAGCGGTTATATGAAACCGCGGATACCAATCCGGCAATGAATAGTAGCCGGTATGATCGCCAAAGGGCCCTTCCCATATCATCTCATCACCTGGGTCAACATAACCTTCAATGATGAAATCTGCATCGGCAGGCACTTCTACATCCGGCTGAGAGATGCATTTTACCAGTTCCACTTTTTTCTTTCGTAAAAAACCAGCGAGCATGTATTCATCTACATTCTCTGGCAATGGCGCTGTAGCAGAATAGGCATATACCGGGTCGCCGCCCAGCGCCACGGCTACGGGCATCTGTTTATTCAGTTTTTTGTATTCTGCAAAATGTTTGGCGCTTACCTTATGCTTATGCCAGTGCATACCTGTCAGCGTGGGGCCAAATACCTGCATCCGGTACATGCCCACATTGCGGGAATGCGTGTTAGGGTCTTTGGTATGAATAACAGGCAGAGTTACGAAAGGACCACCGTCTTTTGGCCAGCAGGTGATGACCGGCAGCTTTGTAATATCCGGGTTTTGCATCACCACTTCCTGGCATTCGCCCCTCCCTTTTTTTACTTTGGGCATCCAGCTGGCGAATTGTCCAATTTTGGGAAGTAGCTTTAATTTATCTAAAATACTTTCTTTAGGGGATGACAATAATTTGAACAGGCTCTCTATTTCCCTGGCCACATCATCGAGGTGATCAACACCGAGCGCCATACACATTCTCCTTTCGCTGCCATAAGCGTTCATCAATACGGGATAATCAAAACCTGTATTCTCAAACAATAAAGCTTTACCGCCGTTGCCTGATTTGCTGATGCGATCTGTTATTTCGGAGATCTCCAGCTTGGGGTCAACATAGGTCTTGATGCGGATCAGTTCTCCTGCCTTCTCCAATGCTTCTATGAATTGTTGCTGATTTTTATACGCCATTCCACTAAAATATGCGCAAAGGTAGCGGAGGAACGGGAATAGGCAACCAAAGCGGCAACTTCCGGAAGGCATGGTGGGCGGAATCCAATACAGGTGTCATTACGGGTTTCCAAAAAAGCTTGTGGTGTCGAAATAAATGTCTTTTATTTCCCCGCCTTTTGTTTTTATACGTATGATATCATACCGTTTTTTTTGTTTGCTTGCCTGTGTCTTCCTGATAGTAGTATAGCCCGGATAGTTATTGGATAACCATTTATACTCTTCTGCCACTCCTGCCTTTTCTGTTGTTACCCTGATCACTACAGGGTTGTCAAAGGAGGTGCCCCCGCGAAAAACATCGGTCTTTGTGATCTTGCCGGGTGAAGTTGTTGTAGTGCTTGTTTTATTCGGTGAAGAGCAGTTCCACAAAAAAGTGATCAGAACTAAAATGATGCCGGTTGTTTTCATGCCAGGAAATGTTGAAGGTCGCATTATTGCCGGAGTAAATAAGCAGAAATGATACCAAAGAAATGCCTGGTTACCGGCGGTAATTTTTCATCTCTGGCAGCCGCAGGCACGGCCTCTGCTTTACGGATTTTGCTGCTACCTCAAAGGCATGTAACTTGCAGATCGTTTTCAATTCTTGAGTCATGTTCGACCTTTCTAAATACGACCCGGATAGTGTAAGTAACCCTAACAATAATATTTTCGGGCTCCCTACTACTGAAGAAGATGCACAATTAGTGATCGTTCCCATTCCATGGGAGGTAACGGTGAGCTATGGCTCCGGTACGGCCCGTGCCCCGGAAGCGATCCTGAAGGCCAGCCTGCAGGTGGATGTATGCGACCTGGATGTGCCCGATGCCTGGAAGCAGGGTTTTTATATGCGTCAGACGGACAGGAAGATATTGATGAAGAGTGACTACCTGCGTAAGGAAGCAGAACTGTATATTGACTATATCTCGAAAGGAGATGAAGTATCTGCGAACCAGTTCATGCTGAAGACGATCAAGGACATTAATGGCGGGAGCCTTTACCTGAATACATGGGTGTATGAGCAGACAAAAGCATTGCTGGATAAAGATAAACTGGTAGCCGTTCTTGGCGGCGATCACAGTGTGCCGCTTGGGTTTATCAAAGCTATCGGGGAAAAACACGGGGATTTTGGTATCCTGCAGATAGATGCGCATTGTGACCTGAGAGAAGCCTATGAAGGATTTAATTACTCCCATGCAAGTATCATGTATAATGTACTGAATGAAGTGCCGCAGGTGAAAAAGCTGGTACAGGTAGGGCCGCGGGATTTCAGTCAGAATGAAAAAAGCTATGTAGCGAATAGTGAAGGAAGAGTTATTACTTACTTTGATAAAGCAATAAAATGCCGCCAGTATGAAGGCGACACCTGGAAGAATATCACTGACGAGATCGTGAACCAGTTGCCTGATAAAGTATATATCAGCTTTGATATTGATGGGTTGGACAGAAAACTATGCCCGCATACGGGGACACCGGTTCCGGGTGGGTTTGAAGCTGATGAGATATATTACCTGCTCCGCAAAGTACTGAACAGCGGCCGGAAGATCATCGGCTTCGACCTGTGTGAAGTAGGCATCAGCGACAGCGACTGGAACTCCAATGTTGGCGCCAGGGTGCTGTTCAAACTATGTAATATCCTGGTGGCGAGTAATGTTCCCCAAACTGCCTGAGGCCTTTGTCCAATCATGCAAAAATTTGAATTTGTTCTCAAGAATGATAAAATAAAGCAATACGACCGGTTTGCTTTGTTTATCATTATCATCAATTTTGCTCTTTTTTGTTTTCTTCTTATTAATACAGGAGAAAAAAGGATCAGGGTAGCTTCGGCGATAGCGGCAGTATTGATCATCATCGTGCTCTTTATTGATTATTTCCTGGAAAGGATAAAGAACAATAGCGATGCGCCTTACCGTTTTGCAGGATTATACATTGCTGCATTTGCCTGGATGCAAATGGATAACTGGTGGGCAGCCGTTCTCTGTTTTGTGATCGCTATTTTATACCAGCTATCCAGAAAACCGCTTGCGGTCACTGTTGATACAGAAAAGATCGTTTACACTTCCTTCCCCAAAAAGAATATTACATGGGGCCAATTGAACAATGTTATCCTGAAAGACGGC
>JAEUVK010000036.1 GCA_016787135.1 Chitinophagaceae bacterium
GATAGATGGTATCAATGCCATCAGCATGATCCGCAAGGAATACGAGGAACTGAAGATCATCGTACTTACCATGTATGATGACCAGGAGATGATCACCAAAATGATGGAGATGGGCGCCAATGCCTACCTGACCAAGACCACAGATCCCGAGGAGATCTACCAGGCTATCCTTACATGTATGAATGACGATTTTTATTTTAATGAGCTGGTCAATAAAGCCGTATTACTGAAACTACAGCACAAGAAAACGGTCAGGCAGTTTTATCCCAATCCTGTTAAATTATCTGAGAAAGAGTTGCGCATCTTAAAACTGATCGCAGAAGACAAGACCACGGAGGAAATATCAAAAGAGGTATTCCTGAGTCCCCGCACCATCGAGACCATCCGTCAGAACATGAAGCAAAAAGTGGGCGCCAAAACCATCGCAGGGCTGGTGATGTATGCGATGCGGAACAAACTGCTGGAATAACAGTACGACGTACACCCTCTCTAAAGGTAGGGGGTGATTCTGAAATTGTATTCATTCCTTTTTAAGCAGCCAATGAGCAATATCAACGATACTTATTTTGATGGGCATTACAAGGATATATGGCGTGCCATAATTCCTGCAGAGCTGACGGTGAAGGAAGTAGAGTTCATGCTTTCATATTTTAAACTCGAACCGGGCAGTAAAGTACTCGACCTGATGTGCGGTTATGGCCGTCATACCATCGGCCTGGCACAAAAGGGAATTGTGGTAACAGCTGTCGATAACCTTGCTGAATATATCCGGGAGATAAAAGAGACTGCGGAAAAAGAATCTCTGCCTGTAGAAGCGATACAGCAGGATGCGATCAGTTTCACAAGTTCTGCGCAATACGACTTGACTTTATGCATGGGTAACAGCCTGAACTTTTTTAATGCGATGGATGCACATAAGCTTTTAAGTAACATCCATGCAGCTTTGAAACCAGGCGGATACCTGCTGATCAATAGCTGGTCACTGACAGAGATAGCGGTAAAGAGTTTTGTTGCCAGGTCCTGGAATGAGATCGGGGACATAAAATTTCTGACAGCCAGCGAGTATCTTTTTCAACCCACCCGGATGGAGTTTACCACTACTGCCATAACAAAGGATGGTAAGACAGAAGTAAAAAGAGGAGTTGACTATATCTATTCAGTGGCTGAAACAGATGCCATGCTGCGGCAGACAGGGTTCCGGATGAAAGAAATTTACAGTATTCCGGGGCGAAAAAAATTCACATTGGGAGAGCCAAGGGCTTACATTGTTGCGGAAAAAAATAGTTAACTGTCTTTTTTTCACAAAAAATCATTCTCTCTTCCCTTTATATATCCTCTTTCCTGATTAGGTATATTCCATTTTTCAAAAGGCAAATGATCCAGATCTGGTTTTGTTTCTGTAGCTGGTATTTTGGTGGATATAGGTAGGGCATTGACTGATTCAGGGGAGACAGAGTGTATCGTTGACTTTACAATACTCAACGGGGAGGAAGTCAATACTTTTTTTGCAACTAACATAGGCAGGTTTTAAAGGTCTTGTTTAATGCAGTTACTAAGCTCGGACAACAGTGTTATGGCAAAATGAATACAGTATGAAGTTTCCGAAAAGCTTAATTTATCAGGCTGATCGCTCATGTTTCGGGAAAAAACAATGCAGCCTGCCTCATCCTTCGACCCCACCCCGGCCTTTGTATGTGGTAAGCTGCATGTTGTCCGGCGTCGTAACTTTTTCGCCTTTGTCCCTAAACAAAAAACCCCCACCATAGATAGGGCGGAGGCTTACGTTACTGTTATGAAAGAAAAAGTTTATTTCTGGGTCGGTAATTTCAAAGGAACAAGGCTTAACGGTTAATCAGCAAATAGGGCCGGTCATTTGGTTTTAAGTTCTTCATACGATCCCCGGATTTAAAAAACGGTTGCCAGGAAAAAGAAAAAGAGAAAGTTGATTGGGTGCGGAGAGTGTCGTCTGGTTTTTCAAGGGAATTGGAAATTATTTTCTGGACGGTTTGGACATTGGATGTGTAGGATAAACGAGTCATCCTTAGCAATCAACTTTCTGGAACAAAAATATATTCACACACCCCTGTGGACAAGAGCATTACTGCCCGATTTCTTTTATTCGGTATTTACTGCATTACTCGTATTTCTTCAGTGCAATGCTCACGTAGAAGTTCCTTTTTTATTTAAAAACACTTAGCCGGATATGAGCGGTACTTTCCGCAAAAGTGAAATCAAGTACTTCTACTATGGGATATATAACAGGATTTTTCCAATTTGCATCCGCAACAAACACTAACGAGCAATTTTAAAACCACCCGTAATACCAATATCAAACCCCATGAAAAATCCCGAAACCAACACTGTTATTAAAGTAGCTATTGCAGACGATCACACTCTCTTCCGTACAGGCGTTAAAACATCCCTTTCCAGCCGCAAAGACATTCAAATGGTAGCTGAAGCCGAGAACGGTATGCAGTTGCTGAACCTTTTGCGCCATATTCAGCCTGATGTGGTGTTGCTGGATATCCAGATGCCGATCATGGATGGACTGGCTACATTGCCGGAGATCAAAAAACTGTATCCTAATGTAAAAGTGATCATGCTATCCATGCACAATGACCATTCTGTCATTTCCCGCATGATGGAGATAGGCGCCAATTCTTACCTGACCAAAGAATCAGGTTCGGAAATGATCTATGAAGCCATCCGCGGTGTGTATGAGCAGGATTTCTACTTTAATGATCTTACCAACAAGGCACTGCTGAGCGGTCTTCGTACCAAACGCACAGTAGAATCATCAGCCCCGGCTGATGTGCAGCTTACCGATAAAGAGATCACCATCCTGAAACTGATGTGTGATGAAAAGAGCACAAAGGAGATCGCTGATATCGTGGACCTGAGCCCCCGTACCGTAGAAGCCATCCGTGATAAGCTCAAAACAAAGACCGGTACCAAGTCAATGGCAGGCCTGGTGATGTATGCTGTAAAAGCTGGCCTCGTAGAAAGTCATTGATATAACGGTTTTTAATTGTTTAGCGTGACTGGGCGCCAGGGGAGAAAAGAAGTTCTTCTCCCGGGAAACATCTCGGTTATGTAATGTTTTAGTTATAGAATTTTCATGAATTGATATAGGTTATTAACGCCATTACTAACCCAACAGAATACAATGCCATTCCGCCTCTGGCGGGATGGCATTTTTATTTTACTTTCATCACATGAACCATGTTTGCGTCAATGGCAAAATATTGCCGGCGGATAAACCGGTACTGATGGGGGATAACAGGGGTTACCGGTATGGCGACGGTTTATTCGAGACCATGAAAATGATCGCAGGAAAGATCGTTTTGGAACAATACCACTTTGAAAGATTGTTCAGTGGATTGGACCTGCTCAGGTTCCGGGTTCCATCGTTATTTACTGAGGCAAAACTCCGGAAAGAAATAGCTGCCTTATGCCGGAAGAATCATTGTATGGATATAGCCCGTGTAAGGTTATCAGTATTCCGGGGAAATGGAGGGTTGTATGATGAAGCAAAAGGGCTTCAGTATCTCATTGAATGCTGGCCGGCCGAACCATCCGTCAATAAATGGAATAAAAATGGGCTGGATATTGACATTTACCCCGATGCCGAAAAGAGCTGTGATAAGTTTTGCAACCTCAAATCGGCGAATTACCTGCCCTATGTAATGGCAGCACAGTTTGCCAAAGAACATAAACTGAACGATTGCCTTGTACTGAATACAAAGGGACATATTGCAGATGCCACCATTGCCAACATTTTCCTGCTGAAACATAGCCTACTGATCACGCCTGCCTTACCGGAAGGATGTGTGGCCGGGGTAATGAGACGATACCTTGTAGAAAAATTATCATCCTCTTCAAACTTTGAGATACGGGAAGGTGTTGTACGCCGTAATGACCTGGAGAGCTTTGATGAGGTATTCCTAACCAATGCGATGTATGGTATCAGGTGGGTAAAACGTTTTGGAGATAAAACATACGCCAATACCCAAACTGCAAAGATCTACCGGGAGCATATCTCACCGCTTTATTCATGAGACCTGCCGTCAATATTTTCTGGTTTCGCCGTGATCTCCGGCTGGAAGACAATGCCGGTTTGTACCATGCTTTGAAGGAAGGCAAACCTGTTGTGCCTGTTTTCATTTTCGACCGGAACATATTAGAGGAACTGGAAGACAAACAGGATAGGAGGGTAGAGTTCATTCACCTGGCCCTTAAGGCCATGCAGCAGAAACTGGTAAAAATGGGTTCAACACTGGATGTACGGTATGGCTTTCCGGAGGATATTTATCAGCAGTTGCAGAAGGACTATACCATCGAAAAGGTTTTTACCAACCATGACTATGAGCCGTATGCCCGGAAGCGGGATAAAGAGATCGCAGAAAGATTAACAGCAAACGGTATTTCCCTTCATACCTGTAAAGACCAGGTGATCTTTGAAAAAGACGAAGTGGTAAAGGATGACGGCAAACCTTACACGGTGTTTACCCCGTATGCAAGAAGGTGGAAAGCGACATTGAACGATTTTTATCTCCGTTCTTATCCCGTCAAAAAATATTTTTCGAATTTTTACAAACAGCCGGTAAAAGATATCCCTTCATTGGCATCTATGCAGTTCAGGCCAGTTGGGGAAAGTTTTCCTTCCGGTAAATGGAAAGAAGAGATCATCAAAAAATACAGTACGCAACGTGACCTGCCTGCTGTAAATGGTACTTCCCGGCTGGGAGTTCATCTCCGTTTCGGCACCATCAGCATCCGTGAACTGGCCAGGGAAGCGGGCACCTTGAATGAGACTTACCTGAATGAACTGATCTGGCGGGATTTTTATCACATGATTCTATGGCATTTCCCGCATGTGGTGGGCCATGCTTTCAAAAAGGAGTATGATGCGATCCGGTGGAGGAATAATGAAAAAGAGTTTGACGCCTGGTGTAATGGCCTGACGGGTTACCCGATCGTGGATGCAGGTATGCGGGAATTGAACACTACGGGCTATATGCACAACCGTGTCCGTATGATCGTGGCTTCTTTTCTCACCAAACATCTGCTGATTGACTGGCGATGGGGTGAGGCTTATTTTGCAAAGAGACTTCTTGACTTTGACCTGGCGGCCAATAATGGCGGCTGGCAATGGGCTGCGGGCAGCGGCTGTGATGCGGCGCCTTATTTCAGGATATTCAATCCGTATTTACAGACAAAGAAATTTGATCCTGATCTGAAATATGTCCGTAAATGGGTGCCGGAGTTTGAAGGGTTTGATTATCCTGCACCAATTGTGGAGCATGAATTTGCGAGGAAAAGATGCCTTGAAGCATATAGCAAGGCATTAAAGAAATAGAACGGGTGTTTTGTCAGCCTTTTTCTTATTACCCGTCAGAAAAACTTTGTGAAGGGCTTCAATCGCTTTTTTTCCTTCATCTCCCAGTTCAAGGGAATAATTGTTTACATACAGGTCAATATGCTGCCGCATCACATCTTCACTCATCGTTTGTGAATGTAGCTTTACATAATCTGCAATGACCGGGTAATTAGTAAATGCATACTCCAGGCTTTTTCTTATCAGCCTGTCAACCTTCAGGCTTGCCGGCCGGTCAATTGATCTTCCGATAGCGATACCTCCGAGCGGAATAGGTACCTGCATCTGTTGTTCCCAGTATTCACCAAGGTCCACGACTTTGTGCAATCCTTTTTGCCGGTAAGTAAACCGGTTCTCGTGTATGATCACTCCCATGTCTGTTTCGCCATTTACGACGGCATCCTCAATGGCCGAAAAGATGAGAAATTTTTTATTAACTGCTTTGGGAAAAGCGAAGGAGAATAAAAGATTGGCTGTTGTATTAACCCCCGGCAAGGCGATCATGGCATCATTTACGTCTACTTCATCATTCATTTTTCCCTGTTCCTTATTCGATATTAACAGCGGCCCGACACCTTTTCCCAGGGCACTGCCTGCATTCAGTAATACATATTTCTCCAACGATTGAAAGAAGGCAGGGAAACTGAGCTTGGTAATATCCAATTTGCCCTGCAAGGCCCATTGGTTAAGTGTTTCCACATCTTCAAGTACTGCTTCAAATTCCAATCCTTCTGTGTCGATCTTTTTATTGACCAATGCGTCAAAAATGAAAGTATCATTAGGGCAGGGAGAAAAGCCTAAGGAGAGTTTCAAATGCTTACGGTTTAAAGTTTAATGTTGTTATGATCCCGGCGATTTCTTTGTTAAGGTTGATAACGGCCTCTTTAATATTCCATTTCTTTTTGTCCCGCTGACCAACATAATTTGATATGCTTCTTATCTGCAAAAAAGGGATTTTCTCCATCAGGCAGACATAGTGAAGAGCCGCACCTTCCATGGATTCAATAGCAGGGCCGAATTTTTTTCCGTATTGGCCGATCATCTGTTTCGAAGTGGTTATGTGATTGATGGTAACAGCTTTTACCTTCTTTAGTTTAATTTCTTTCATAAGCTCTTTATACGGATTGATCAGCCTGCCTTTGGAATAGGGCGGCTGCCCGGGTTTGATCAGCCCGAGATCGAACATTGTCAGCAGTTGATTGTTCTCCATTACACTTAGGTCAGCTATTGCGTCTTGTTTAATGATAACAACTGATCCTAAAGGAATGTTCTTATCGAAACAACCGGCAATCCCTGCCTGTATGACAAGCAGTGGTTTTTTGATGCTGATCTGTTTTGCCAGTGAATACGTGGCGGAAGTAAGCCCGATGCCGGTGATCAGTACATCAATATTCTGTGTACTGTCGCTTCGGCGATAGAGTTCGAGAAATGGACTTATTTCTTTTGCAGTGGCGGCTATCAGCAGGATGTTCATTATGTGAGATTACCGGCACAAATGTCGCAATTCTGCAGTAAAGATCGATATGTTACCTTTGCGGCACATTTATAAAGATGATGTACCTGACAAGACTGGAACATTTCAATGCGGCTCATAAGCTGTTCAACCCTTCATGGAGCCATGAACGGAATGAGCAGGTGTTTGGCAAATGTGCCAATGAGAACTGGCATGGGCATAATTATGAATTGTATGTTACCGTCAAAGGCCAGCCCGATCCGGATACAGGATTTGTTTTTGATGTCAAGCAATTAAGCCTGCTGATCAGGGAGCATGTGATCGAAAAAGTGGACCATATGAATCTGAACGTGGATGTAGATTTTATGAAAGAGAAAATGTGCAGTACGGAGAACCTGGCGATCGGTATCTGGAATCAATTGATACAACACCTTCCTGCAGGGGTTCAGTTGCATTGCATAAAATTATTTGAGACACCAAGGATATATGTTGAATATTACGGAGAATAAATGAAGCGATGAGTAAAAAGGTAGCAGTAATACGGAAAGAGCATTTTAATGCCGCCCACCGGTTATTCAACCCGGAATGGGATGCTGCTGCCAATGAGAAAGTATTTGGGAAATGTGCCTTGCCTCACTATCACGGACATAATTATGAGCTTGAAGTAAAGGTGACCGGTAAACCGGATAAGAAGACCGGCTATGTGATGGATATGAAAGAACTAAGCGACCTGGTGAAACGGGAGATCCATTCACGGTTCGATCATAAGAACCTGAACCTTGATACAAAAGAATTCAAAAACCTGAACCCAACAGCAGAAAATATTGTTATTGTGATCTATGACCTGCTGCGTCCGCATATTGATAAGAAAAAGGATCTGCATATCAGGTTGTATGAAACACCAGGAAATTTTGTCGAGTACCCGGCATAAACATTCATAAACGAAACGATTGACCGATATGGCATATAAAAAAACAGAACAATTCGACGAACAGGCGACCTCAGGATTGATAAAGAATTACCGGGAAGCACTGAAATGGTTAGGCGAGGATCCTGACAGGGAAGGACTGAAAAAGACCCCGGAACGTCTTGCGAAGGCCATGCAATACATCACGCAGGGTTATCACCTGGATGCACATGCAATATTGAACTCCGCTAAGTTTCATGAGCCTGTAAGCGAGATGATAGTAGTAAAGGATATAGAACTGTATAGTATGTGTGAACATCACATTCTGCCTTTCTTTGGCAAAGCCCATATAGCATATATACCCAATGGCTGGATCACAGGTCTTAGTAAGATCGCAAGGGTGGTGGATGTATATTCCCGGCGACTGCAGGTACAAGAAAGGCTGACAGTGCAGATCATGAGTGCTATTAAAGAAACATTAAACCCGCTGGGAGTGGCGGTAGTGATCGAAGCACAGCATCTTTGCATGATGATGCGGGGTGTACAAAAGCAGAATTCAGTGACGACAACTTCGGCTTTTGACGGGGAATTCCATAAAAACTCTACCCGTAGTGAGTTCCTGAAGCTGATCTCGTCCAATCTGAGTCATTAAAACTATTTTTTTCAGATCGCCACAAAGATTTTTTTAGGTAAAGTCTTTGTGGCATTTTTGTTTTTGCTAACGATCAGATCATGAAACATGCATACATATTTCCCGGCCAGGGCTCACAGTTTCCGGGAATGGGAAAGGAACATTATACAAGCAGTGCTTTTGCTAAAAAACTATTTGAGCAGGCCAACGAAATTTTAGGTTTTCGTATTTCGGACATTATGTTTGAGGGTAGTGAAGCGGACCTGAAACAGACGAATGTCACACAACCTGCTGTTTTTCTTCATTCAGTTATTGCTTTTCGGAGTATTGATCCTTCGTCAGGTTCAAAGCCGGATATGGTGGCTGGTCATTCTCTTGGCGAGTTCTCTGCATTGGTGGCGAATGGCACGTTAAGTTTTGAAAGTGCATTAGCACTGGTGGCTGTTCGTGCAAAAGCCATGCAAAAAGCCTGTGAAATGCATCCTTCAACGATGGCAGCTGTGCTTGCTTTGGCTGATGATAAGGTAGAAGCTATCTGTAAAGATGTGCAGGATGAAACGGGAGAGATAGTAGTACCGGCAAACTATAATTGCCCCGGTCAATTGGTCATAAGCGGGTCCATCAAAGGAATAGATATTGCCTGCGAAAGAATGAAAGCGGCAGGAGCTAAAAGGGCATTGGTACTTCCGGTAGGCGGTGCTTTTCATTCCCCGTTGATGGAACCTGCAAAAGAAGAGCTACGTACTGCTATCGAATCTACTACTTTTCATACTCCGGCCTGTGCTGTTTACCAAAATGTAGCGGCAAAGGCAGTTATGGATAAGGAAGAGATCAAACAAAACCTGATAGACCAGTTAACCGGCGCAGTCCGCTGGACACAAAGTGTGCAGGCAATGATTGCCGATGGTGCTTCGAAATTTACCGAAGCAGGCCCCGGTAAAGTATTGCAGGGTCTGGTGCTGAAAATTGATAAAACGATGCAGGCTGACGGGGTAAACTGATAAATTCATTTATCAGACATACAGGCTGCAGTTCACCCATTCGGGATCGAAATCGGCATTGTATTTTTTATAAAAATTAATAGCAGGCTCATTCCATTCCAGTACCTGCCAGATCATACGGCTGAGTTTTTTTTCTTTTGCTTCTTCGATCAGGCGGTCAAATAAAAGCTTCCCTATTTTTTTGCCACGCATGGCTTCGGTCACAATTATGTCTTCCAGGTACATGGCCTGCCCCTTCCATGTCGAATAGCGTATATAGTACAATGCAAAACCTTCTACTTTGCCGTTTAGTTCAGCTACAAATGCCCACCATACCTGCTTTTCTCCAAAACCGCTTTCTGCAAAATGGTCCAGGGTGACAGTGACTTCGTTTGGCGCCTTTTCATACACGGCGAGTTCATGCACTAATTCCAGTAGTCGTGGACAATCTTCTTTGACCGCCCTCCGGATAACGATATCCATCAATATTATTTTTTCTTTGTTGCTTTAAAGGTCCCGTTCGGCTGAATGAAACTGGCTGCAATGATCTCCCCTTTTTCATTCTCTTCAAACTTAACACTATAGCCAGACAGCACTTTCAGGCTAAATTTATTTTTTTCCGTTGGCACTAATTCATATTCCGGCTGGCCTTCAATGAATGCGTACAATGTCTTTTCTCCTTTAATATAAAATTTAGCCACAGCACCCGGCTGAAATTCATATTCTCCCACATATTTTTCAAGTTCATTTTTTGTGACATCCTTGGGTTTTGGCTTGCGGGTAAACTCCAGGTCTTTTAAACCAGGCTGTAAAGGCATTGAGATATGCATGATCTCGCCAGCCGGGTTCATGTGAAACTGTATATTCAACTGGCTGCCGCCTGATGTATCGATCCCTTCTTCTTTATCAATGCCGAATGTTTCAAAAACATCATAATGGTAATGACGTAGCCATACATCTCCTTTAGGCGTGTGCATGATAAGCGAATCATGACGCAAGGATACCTCTACAGTACCATAGCCGGGATGGTTATATAGCCCTTCGTAGTCTTTCAGATCATGAGATGGTTTTGTTCCCGGCTTTTTGTTACTGGTGCTTGTTTTTTCAGAATCTTTCTGTGCCGCTTTTGCTTTGGCTTCTGATGCATTGGCTCTGCCGTTCCAGTCGATGCGGTTAAGGCCAAGTAGGCGATCGGCTATCATATTCCTTACGATCGAGGGTACACCCGATGCATTCTGGTTGCTCAACACAATGATGCCGATGCTGTCGGATGGGAAGAAACAGGTGTTGGCAGAAAAACCATCAATATTGCCGCCGTGTTCTACACGATAATGACCACGATAAGAGGACATGAACCATCCGAGCCCATAAGTGCCAAAATGCGCATCGGGAATCTCTTTATCAGGAAGGCCCGCTCTTGCTACCATCTGTGAACTCATAGCCTCGTTTACATAAGAAGAGGGCAGTATTTCCTTTGCATTGAATTTACCGCCGTTGATCCAGGTGATCACCCATTTGGCCATTTCTGTCACATTGCTGTTGATACTGCCGGCAGGGCCCATCGCATTGATATTGTAATAATCTGTTTTTTTAATAATGCTGTCTTTCTGTACAATATATCCGATAGCGGCATCATTACTTTTCTCCATATCCTTTATGGTAAAGTTGGAGGCCGTCATACCAAGAGGCTTGAATAGTTTTTCTTTTACGTTCTTTTCCCAGCTTTCACCACTCAGCTTTTCGGCTATCATTCCTTGCGCCAGGAACATGAAGTTGTTATATTGCCAGGTTTGTCTTAGGGGCGCTGTTGGCTCCTGGTACCTTATTCTTTCCAATAAACTGTCTCTTGATGAAGTATTGAAAAGATACCATGAATAATCATGGCGGGGTAAGCCGGTACGGTGACACATCATATCCCTTACAGTGACATGGTCGTTCAGGTCATCATTGAAGAAATGCAATTCGGGTAAATACTCCCTGGCAGGTCTATCGTATTCCAGTTTGCCTTCTTTATTCAATAGACCAAGAAGAGAGGAGGTAAAAGCTTTGGTGCATGAACCGATCGCAAAAAGTGTGTTGGCCGTGACCGGTAATTTCTTTTCATAATCACGGTAGCCAAATCCTTTTGCATATAGTATTTTGTTTTTGCTGACAACCGCCACAGCAAAACCTGCCGCTTTACGATCTTTTAATACACGTTGAAAAGCGGTATCTAATCCGGCAAGCGGGTCAGTGCTTTTCTTCTGCGCAAATACAGAAACATATATTGTCAATAATAAAACAGTTATAGCTTGTCTCATGTGTATTGTTTTAAAAGGTATTCAACTATCAATTTTTGGCCAATGCCTGGTCAAGATCGGTGATGATGTCCTGGAAGTTTTCTATTCCCACATTCATTCTGATCAGGCCATCGGTAATTCCGTATTTTAGTTTTTCTTCTTTCGGTACGCTATAATGTGTCATGGAAGCAGGATGCGAGAGTAGCGTGTCGCATGTCCCCAGTGAGACGGTCCGCACACACATCTTCAGTTCATTCATGAAGTTAATTCCCCCCTGTAATCCTTTTTTCAATTCAAAGCTGAGCATTGCTCCCGGATGACGCATTTGCTTCATAGCCGTTTTGTGATCAGGATGATCCGGCAATCCAGTATAGTTCACTTTGGCTATAGCAGGGTGCGATGATAAATACTTTGCTATTTCCATGGCATTGTGACAATGGCGGTCCATCCGCAGCTCCAGCGTTTTCATGCCATTGATCAATAAGAATGCATCAAAAGGGTTCGCATTACCTCCCAGTGTTTTGGCCATGCTGTAAGCCTTCGTTTTCATGAATTCAACATTCCTGCCTAACAGGATGCCGCCGATAGCGGTACCATGACCGTTCAGGAATTTGGTAGTCGAATGAATGACGAAGTCAATTCCGTACCGGAAAGGTTGTTGTAAATAAGGAGTAGCAAACGTATTATCAGATGCAGTGATAAGACCATATTGCTTTGCCAGTTTGCTCAATGCTTCTATATCCACACATTGAATGGTAGGATTGGCTGGTGTTTCGATATACAGCATCCTGATGGCCTTGTCTTTCCTGATCGCTTCTTCCGCTTTATTAAGATCACGCAGGTCAGCTATTATGGCGGTGATACCTAAAGGGGGAAGTGCTTTTGTAATGATCTCTTCTGTACCACCGTATAATGAATAATGCGTAAGGATTTTATCACCTGCCTTCAGGTTGGAGAGAAGCAGGGTGGTGATGGCCGCCATACCGGAAGCATGAAGAATGCCTTTTACCTGCAGTGGCGATTCATTTTCAACAAGACCGAAACTTTCCAATGCAGCAATTTTATTTTCTGCTTCGGCAAAAGTAGGATTGCCCCACCGGGAGTAGATATAACCTTCTTCTTTACCACTGAACCGGCGCATACCCTGTTCAGCTTCATCAAAAACAAAAGTACTGCTGGCGTAGATAGGCACAAGATGCGCATAATTAGGGTCCTGCTGGTGGCCTGCATGCACGGCTACGGAACTCCAGCCGGTCAGTGAAACATCTTTAGTCATTTTTAAATAGCGGATTGAGTGCTCAAAAGTAACAGATTTTAAAGCAACAACTTTAGTATGATACTTAGTTCAGTATGTATGAATAGTAAGAAAATGCGACCTTTTTTGTGTAAAAGACTCCTTCTTTTCATCAATCATTCAAATCAATTGCCATGAGAAGAGTTTTACCTGTCATTTTTCTTTTTTTCTTATTGCTGCCTGCCTTTTCCTTCTGTCAGATGTTGCAGGGCCGTGTTTTGAATGAAGGGGGCGCTGCTGCGCCAGGCGTAAGTCTTCATTTTAAGAGTAAACTGAACCATATTACCACCAACGCAGATGGCACCTTTAAAATAATGGCCACCAAACTGCCGGACACGCTGGTGTTTTCTGCAGTGGGAATAGAGCCCTATGCTGTTATTATTACGGAAAAAAATATTAAAGACCCGGATTTTGAAGTGGTATTGCTGAATAAAAGAGTAGAACTGAGCGAAGTGGTTGTGGTAAGTTATGGTACGGCAAAGAAAAAGGATATGACCGGTGCTGTAAGTTCAGTAAAGGGAGAAGCATTTGTAGCGGGAGAAGGCTATTTAGAAGGTAAAGCAGCAGGATTGTATGTAAAATCAGAAAGGTCGGGAGCGTCAGTAAGAATAAGAGGCACCTCTTCTATGGCAAAAAGCGCTTATAGCGAAATGCCAGGCAAGCCTCTTTATATTGGTGATACCGGTATCTATACACGGGCCAATAACCCCGCCCGGTCAAGAATCCTGACTGCAGGGGAGGTAAACGATTTCAATAAATGGAAAATGTGGGAGGATTATACAGAAAATGAGTTCAGGGCGATGAGTGTACAGTGGGGATTGAAACCTAAGAAAAGGTATAGTGTACAGCTGACGGATAGGCAAAAAAATGCGGTGATCAATGGAGCTGTTTACCTGGTCAGTAAAACAACAGGCGATACGATCTGGAAAGCATTTACGGATAATACAGGTAAAGCGGAATTGTGGGCCGGGTTCTTTTCAGACAGTACGATTGACGAAAATGTTTTTATTGCAGATGAACGTGGCAATAGGGTCAGCAACCCTTCGGTATTTACCAATGGTGTTAACCTGCTTGTAGCCGACAGGCCCTGTAATGTTTCTGCAGATGTGGATATAGCTTTTGAAGTGGATGCTACCGGAAGTATGAGCGATGAGATCGAGTTCCTGAAACTGGAACTGGAAGATGTGATCCGTAACACAATGGAAAAATACCAGTCACTTTCATTAAAGGCGGCATCGGTTTTTTACCGGGATAAGGGTGATGAATACCTGGCAAAGTATGTTCCTTTTCATGATGATCTTTTAAAGACGCTCAATTTCATCAAGCTCCAAAGTGCGGCAGGAGGAGGTGATGGCCCGGAAGCTGTAGATGATGCATTGTCGATGGCGCTGGATAGTCTGCATTGGAACAGCAACGCCAGAACAAGGCTCCTTTTTCTGGTATTGGATGCGCCGCCGCATAATGACGCCAAAGAAAAAATGCAGCGATTGATTGTAAAAGCCGCTGCCAAAGGTATTCGCATCATACCAGTGGCCTGCAGCGGTACCGATAAATCAACAGAATTCCTGATGCGTTCCATGGCATTGGCCACTAATGGTACGTATGCCTTTCTTACTGATCATAGCGGAGTGGGGGGAAGTCATGTCAAACCGACCACCGATAAGTACGATGTGGAACTGCTGAATACGCTTTTGCAAAGATTGATCAGCCAGTTCCTGTATGCAAAAGATTGCCATGTGGATGAAAAGGCACAGATGCCTGTTGAAATAAGGCAGCCTGAAAATGTGTATGCAGTTAAACTATATCCCAATCCTACCAATGGCAGGTTTACCATTGAAAGTAAGAAGGATATTAAAGAAATGTTCATCGCTGATTTTACCGGCAAGATGCTGATGCGCCTGGGCGATGCAGACAAAAAGGGAAGATGGCAGGTGGATATCGGTAATTATCCGTCCGGTGTTTATCTTGTCAAATATATTACTGCAGACAATACATGGGGTGCGGAGAAGGTTGTTCTTTTAAGATAGCTATATCAAATCGAAACGGGGTTATTCAATAATGAACGAAATAGTCAGTCATATTTCCCGGCGAGACATTAATTAACTCGTTCTTGAAAGTAATGGTGTCAGTTCTTTTGTGCAGCCATTGGAGAGGTATTTGCGGCTCTGATTCGGCTGGGACCGTATCAGTAATTACCCGGTCTACAGCTGTGCCGGCAAATACCCAGTTATATTCCCCAAATGCAGGAACAAATCCATTGACGCCTTGCCGTATCCATTTTAATTTGTAAGGGGTTAATGTAAAAAGTGTGTCATTGATGTAGGTATCGTTTATGTTTTTAACATGATACCGGATGTACCCGGGTCTTTCAGCAAAAAGAGTGTCGTAAGTTTCTCTTGCTAATGTAAGGCTGGGCTGATAGCCGGAAAGACCAAATAAAGAAAGAACAACAAGATTTTTAGAGGGTATTTTCTGCTCGTATTCGCCGGAAGCAAAATCTGCTCTAAAAATCCATGCGCCATCCACCTTAAAATCGAAATGATATTTCCCTGTATTGTCTGTTATTGCAGAATAGCTTTTAGTAGTATAGACTGGTCTTCCATCCGGGAATTCATCATCCTTTTTTCCTTTTTTATAAGTGGTAACGGTCAGGATAACTGTTTGGCCGGTCAGAGGTGTTTTGGTTACAGTGTGAAGAACAAAGCCAGAAACCGATTCATCATGAAAACTATCCTTTTTGCAGGAATATAAAAACAAAATAATAAGCAAGTAACGAACGATCTTCATAATTAAGGTCAGCTTATTCTGAAGTCAAGGTACAAAACTTTTTAACAGGTGAGTAGCCTTAGATAGGGTCATACGCCCACTTCAACAGTGTAGCGCCCCACGTAAAACCTCCTCCAAAAGCCGCCAGCACAATATTGTCACCTTTTTTCAGTTGTTTTTCCCAGTCCCACAGACAAAGCGGTAAGGTACCTGCAGTGGTATTGCCGTATTTCTGAATGTTGATCATCACTTTTTCTTTTGATAATCCCATTCTGTTGGCGGTAGCGTCAATGATGCGCAGATTGGCCTGGTGAGGAACCAGCCAGGCAATATCATTGCCGGTAAGATTATTTTTTTCTAATAATTCAGCGCTTACATCCGCCATTCCTTTCACAGCAAATTTGAAAACAGGTTGCCCATCCTGGTAGATAAAATGTTGTTTGGCCATTACAGTTTCTACTGTTGCTGGTCTTAATGATCCGCCCGCTTTCATGTGCAGATATTGGCACCCGCTTCCATCACTTTTTAGAATACTGTCCAGTACACCAAGGTTTTCTTCATTGGGCTCCAGTAAGACAGCACCGGCGCCATCGCCAAAAATGATGCAGGTGGTACGGTCACTGTAATCAACAATAGCGCTCATCTTATCTGCACCAGCTACCACAACCTTTTTGTAGCGACCGCTTTCAATTAAAGAAGCTCCGAGGGTCAATGAATATAAAAAGCCGGAGCAGGCAGCACTGACATCAAATCCCCAGGCATGCTTTGCTCCAAGTTTATCACAGGCAATATTAGCTGTAGCAGGGAAAACCATGTCCGGAGTAACGGTAGCCACGATCATACAATCGATTTCTGAAGGATCAATACCCCTTTTTTGGCAAAGCTCTTTTACCGCCGGGACTACCATATCAGAAGTTGCCTTACCCTCCCCCTTCAATATCCGCCTTTCTTCAATGCCTGTCCTTGTGCGTATCCATTCATCGTTTGTATCTACCATTTTTTCCAGGTCAGCATTGGTCAGTTTGTCTTCGGGAACATATCCTCCAACGGCAGTAATAGCGGCGGTGATCTTTTTGCTCATGTTTTGATTTTAAAAGGAGGCAAAGATAAAGTAAGAAGTTTGAAGTCTGAGGAGGGCCGGCGTATGGTATCTGTTTATACGTTAGCACATTGGCAAATCGGCACATTTGCATTTCCCTTATTTTCGCAGCCATGATCGCATACCTGAAAGGTGATTTTGTGCATAAGACGCCTGCTTCCGTACAGGTAGAAGTAAATGGTGTAGGTTATGATGTACAGATAAGCCTGAATACCTATTCCAGGATCCAAAGCCTCGAAAAGGGACTGTTGCATACCCATCTAATCATCCGGGAGGATGCTCATATCCTTTATGGTTTTTTTGATGCGGCTGAAAAGGAAATGTTCCTTCATTTAATAAATGTGTCGGGTATCGGGGCTTCCACAGCCCGGGTCATGTTGTCGTACATGAAACCGGAAGAACTCGCAAGGGCTATTATTCAGTCGGATATACGGACGTTGGAAGGGATAAAAGGCATTGGTAAGAAGACAGCGGAACGTATTGTGCTGGAACTGCGTGACAAATTGGCTAAACATCCCTTAGATTCAAATATTTTACCTATGAAAAACAATACTTTGCAGCAGGATGCGTTATATGCACTGACGGCTTTAGGCATCAACCGGACAGCGGCTGAACAAGCCCTGAATAAGGTCCTCTTAAACGAGCCAAACCTCCCGGTTGAAGAGCTAATCAAAAAAACACTCCGTATCCTCTGACCTGATTTTTACCAGACTTAACTTATTGTGAGAACCTTTGAACTTTAAGACTGCCCATATATTCCGTACGGTGGTAGCCATCACCTTTCTTCTTGCCATTATTTCGCTGGCGAATGCCCGCAATTCAGGCAGGTCCTCACATTTTTCCCGTCGCTATTTCAATGATATATCACCAACAGACTCTGTGCCTAAACTGGAAGACCGCCGTGGCGAACCATACAGCAACCCCAATAAGAACACATTTGATTTCAGGGACACGGGATATGTTAAAAGGACCATTGAGTATGATCCGAAGACGAACCAATATTACATCGTAGAAAAAATCGGGAATCAGTATTACCGCACACCTACTGCTTATTCCAGGGAGGAGTTCCTTCGCCTGCAGGGAAGAAAAGATGAAGAAGAATATTTCCGCAGACGGGCGGCTATGCTGGCAGATATGAATCGCCGCATGTTCAAACCCAAATTCAAGGTCTCCAACGACTGGTTCAACCGCATCATGGGTGTTGATTCTTCGGGGAAAGTAAAAATAGATATAAGGCCTTCCGGCTATGTGGATATCCTCGCCGGCTACCAGGGACAGAACATCAAGAACCCGACGATACCCGAAAGGGCAAGAAAAAACGGCGGACTTGACTTCAATATGAATTCACAGTTGCAGGTGGATGCCAACATCGGCAGCAAACTGAAATTGCCGATCAATTACAATACACTCGCCAATTTTGAATTTGAGAACCAGCTTAACCTGAATTATCTCGGCGATGCTGACCAGATATTAAAACAGTTCCAGCTCGGTAATGTCAGCTTTACCACCAAGAGTACGTTGATGCCTGGTGCACAATCCTTGTTTGGTATCAAAACACAATTACAGTTCGGAAAGTTATTTGTTACAGGAGTATTGGCCAATCAGAGAGCCCAAAGGCAATCATTGGGACTGGAAGGTGGATCAGCTACGCAAGCATTTTCTCTTAAGTCAGATGAATACGAAGAGAACCGTCACTTCCTGATGTCACAATATTTCCGCAGCAACTATAATAATGCGATGAAGGAGTTACCGATCGTCAACTCTCCGGTACAGATCCTGCGTGTGGAGGTATGGGTGACGAACCGTAACGTAGCAGCCACAACTGATACAAGGGATATCGTTGCCTTGATGGATCTCGGCGAAAATAATCCCTACAACGCTTCCTGGTCAACAGGTAATACAGATCCGAAACCATTTAATAACGCTAATAACCTTTACCCAACCCTGTTCAATGATCCGGATGCACGCAACTCTGCATTGGTGCAAAGCAAGCTCGTTAGTTTAGGTATGGCGCCTGTGCAGGAGTTTGAAAAAACCTATGCAAGAAAACTACAGTCTTCTGAGTATTATTTCAACCCGCAGATCGGATTCCTTTCATTAAACCAGCCATTACAACCGGAAGAAGTTCTTGGTGTAGCTTTCCAATATACGTATAACGGTCGTGTATTCCAGGTTGGTGAGTTTTCGCAGGATGTACCACCTGATACCAGCGGAACGTCACAGAGGGTTTTGTTCCTGAAATTATTAAAGGCCACATCTCAGCGTACCAATCTTCCGATCTGGGACCTGATGATGAAAAACGTTTATTCAGTGGGTTTTGGCCAGTTGGACAGAACGGATTTCAAACTGGATATCCTCTATGAAGAGCCAAGCCTTGGAGAAAAAAGATACTTGCCGCCTACGGATGTAATACCACAGTACCAGGGACAACCTTTGATCTCATTGGTCAACCTTGACCGGCTGAACAACCAGAATGACCCGCAGCCAGACGGTGTGTTTGACTTTATTGAAGGATATACCATGATCTCCTCCATGAGCCGTGTCATCTTCCCAGTGCTGGAGCCGTTTGGTCATGATCTTGATTATGTATATGCTGACCAGGCTACAAGGGATAAGTATTTGTATTATCCATTGTACGATACCATTAAGGCTATTGCACAGACCTATGCCAACCTGAACCGTTTTGAACTGAACGGTAAATCCAAATCTTCTTCAAGCGGGAATACAGACTACCAGCTTGGTTTTAATATACCGAGAGGATCTGTTACCGTTACTGCGGGCGGACAAACACTGCAGGAGAATGTGGACTATGAAATAAACTATGATCTTGGTACACTGCGTGTCACCAACCAGGCCATTATAAATTCAGGTGTACCGGTGAACATCCAGTATGAGAACCAGGCTGCTTTTGGTATCCAGCAGCGAAATTTCATGGGGCTGAGATTGGACTACATGGCCAGCAAGAAACTGACACTCGGAGGCACTATCACCCGACTGGGAGAAAGACCTTTCTTTATCAAGCAATCTTATGGCGATGATCCTATCCGTAACACGATGTACGGTTTGGATGTTGATTATCGCAGCGATTGGCCCCGATTGACAAAATGGTTAGATAAACTTCCTTTCTACTCCACCAAAGAAATGTCTTCCATCACCGCCTATGCAGAAGCGGCTATGCTGAAACCCGGTCATGCGCCGCAGATCGGGAGAGGCGAATCGGGACTGGTATATATTGACGACTTTGAAGGTACACGGTCATCCATTGATCTTCGTTTTCCGCTGATCAACTGGACCCTGTCCTCTACACCACGATTGTTCCCGGAATCAAATCTGAGCAATGATCTGGCTTACGGGTATAACAGGGCGAAGATCGCCTGGTATAATATTGAACCGGTATTGCAGGAAAAGAATAACCAGAACAACCCGCTTAGAAATGATCTCGCAGAATTATCCAAACCTGAAACAAGACAGGTATTGCAAAGGGAAATATTCCCACAACGCACCAATGACTTTGGACAAGGCCTGTTGACGACTTTTGACCTGGCGTTTTATCCAAAAGATAAAGGGCCATACAATTATCGCACAACCGGAATTACGCCCAACGGACGACTTGCCAACCCTGGTCAGGCCTGGGGTGGTATTATGCGGAATATTGACCAGATAGATTTTGAAACAGGTAATATCGAGTATATCGAATTCTGGCTTCAGGACCCATTTGTGAACAATACGGCCAACCCCAATGGTGGCCAGTTATATTTTAATCTCGGTAATATATCAGAGGACATACTTAAAGATGGAAAGCGGCAATATGAGAACGGCCTGCGTACACCCACTAATAACGCCCCGGTTGATAATAGTTCTGTATGGGGTACTGTACCTGCTAACCCATTACAGGTAACTAATGCGTTCAGCAATGATCCGGATGACCGCCAGTACCAGGATGTAGGCCTTGATGGGTTATCTGATGCAGACGAAAAGACAAAGTTTGCTGCTTATCTCGCCAGTCTTCCGCCTGCGGCGGCGGCTATTGCACAAAACGATCCTTCGGCGGATAACTTCAGACCTTACCGCGATGCCGGTTTTGACCAGGCCGGAACAGGTATTCTTGGCAGGTACAAGAATATCAATAATCCGCATGGCAACTCGCCGGTGGCAGATGCCAACAGCCAGTTTGTAAATGCGTTTACACAATATCCCGATGCAGAAGAATTGAATCGTGACAATACATTGAATGAGGTCGAAGAGTATTTCCAGTATAAAGTGGACATCAAACCCAATATGCTCAGTGGCACCAACTATATCACTGATAAAAGAAGGGTGACCGTCAGGTTGGCTGACAATACCAGCCGTGATGAGCATTGGTACCTCTTCCGTATTCCTGTAAAAGATTTTGAAAGCAAAGTGGGTAATATCCCTGATTTCAAATCCATCCGTTTCATCCGCATGTTTGTTACGGGCTTTGAAGATTCGGTGGTGATGCGTTTTGGGAAATTGGAATTGGTACGCAACCAGTGGAGAAAATTCCAGTATGATATTGATACTACCGGCAACTATGTCAATCTCCCGCCTGTGGATCCTGTTGAATTCAATACACTGGCGGTAAACCTGGAAGAAAATGACCAGCGTCAGCCGGTGCGTTATGTGATACCTCCCGGCATTGAACGGCAGCAACAGTTAAGCAACAACAATGTACAATTATTCCTGAATGAACAATCATTGAGTATGCAGCTTTGCGGCCTGGAAAGAGGGCAAAGCCGCGGCGTGTTCAAGACCATGAACCTGGATATGCGGCAATATGGCAAACTGCGTATGTTCATCCATGCTGAAAGTCGTGGTACCGACCGTGATGCTATCAAAGATTACACCCTGACCGCTGTCATTCGTATTGGTAATGATTTTCAGGGCAACTATTATGAAGTAAGAATACCACTGAAAAGAACAGACTGGGGTGAAACGGATAGTTTAAAAATATGGCCGGAAGAAAATAATCTCGATTTCGATCTGGATGAACTGACCAAACTGAAAACAAGAAGAAATAATGCCGGATGGTCTCCATCCTTATATTATAAAGAGACCCTGGCCAATGGACGTTCTTATGCCATTCTTGGCAATCCGAACCTGGGTGAAGTAAGGGGAATGATGATGGCAGTGGAGAATACAGCCATTGAAGCGGCCTGTGCCGAAGTCTGGTTTAATGAACTGCGTTTTTCCAATATTGACGAAGAAGGCGGATATGCTGCATTAGGCAGAATAGATGTAAAGCTGGCAGATCTTGGTAGCTTAACATTGGCCGGAACGATCAAGAGCCAGGGCTGGGGATCTTTGGAGCAGCGGGCCAATGAAAGAAGCCGCGAAGATGTTTACACATTCGATTTGTCTGCCAATATTGATGCGGGAAAATTATTGCCCAAGAAACTCGGCATTCAGGTACCGGTCTATGCCGGCATCAGCCGTATAGCCAGCCGTCCCGAATACGACGCACTTGATCTGGACCTGAAACTGAAAGAAAAACTCAATTCATTTACCAATAAACATGACAGGGATTCTGTCAGAACTCTTTCTGAAGATGTCACTACGATCAAGACACTGAACTTTACCAATGTCAAAAAACTGAAGACAGATGGTAAACGCCCTAAGATATGGAGTGTATCGAATTTCGATCTGAACTATTCATTTATCCTTACCGAAAAGCATAACCCGCTTATAGAAAGTGATGAATTGCGCCGGACCCGCGCAGCAGTGGGATATAACTATGCGCCACAGCCAAAATTCATTGAGCCATTCAAGAAACTGATCAAATCAAAATCAAAATGGCTGACGATCTTCAAAGACATTAATTTCAACCCTGTTCCGTCACAGCTTTCATTCAGGGCCGATGTGTTCAGGCAATTTGGAGCTACCCGTCCAAGAAATATAGGAGGAGGGCCTTATAAAGTACCTGAGACCTACAATAAATATTTCACCTTCGACCGGTATTATATCCTGCAATGGAATTTCACACGATCATTATCGCTGGATTTTACCGCTACCAACAATGCCCGGGTAGATGAACCTTTTGGCCGTATTGATACAAAAGCGAAAAAGGATTCTGTACGCAAAAATCTTTTCAAAGGCGGTCGTAATACGCAGTACCAGCAGCAGGCTACATTGACCTATAATGTTCCTACGCAAAAAATCCCTTTGCTTGACTGGACAACATTGCGGGCTTCTTATGCAACAAGGTACAACTGGCTGGCGGCATCCTTGCTTGCACGCAGCCTGGGTAACACCTTATCCAATACGCAGACAAGAACGATCAACGGTGAATTCAACTTTGACCAGCTATATAACAAATCAAGGTTCCTGAGAGCAGTAAGCAGTGCACCGGCCGATGGGGGTAAGAAAGACGACAAAAAGGATGATAAGAAAGATGACAAAAAAACACCAGGGGCAAAAGATCCCAAACAGCCGGATGTGAAAGGAACAGATAAAAAGGCAGAAGCCGACTCACTTAAAGCCAGCTTCGCTAAAATGACGCCGAAAGAGAGAAGAAAGGCAAAGAAGGCTTTACGTAAAAAGAAAAGAGAAGAACGTAGAAAGGCAAGGGAGGCGAAAAGAAATACGCCAATGGAAGTGGGCGGCGCTGTAAGAATGATAGCGGGGTTAGCCACTTCATTAAAAAGAGTAGGTGTTCAATACACGGAAGATTATGGCACCACCCTGCCGGGCTATATGGATAGCACGAGGGTGCTGGGCTCAAACATTAAGAGCGGTAACCCCGGGTTTGATTTCATTTTCGGTTATCAGCCGGATACGGCCTGGATCAATAGTTTTGGGGCGAAGAACCTTTTCTCCAAAGATTCCCGTGTATCAGCGATGATACAGCAGCGCTTTAACCAGCGGTTGAATATCACGGCACAGCTAAGCCCGCTGCGTGATTTCAATATTGACGTGAATTTTGACAAAACATTTGATAAGCAATACTCAGAACTATACAAGGACACTACTGGTTCGGCAGGGTTGACAAGATTGAACCCGTATGCCCTCGGCAGTTTCAGTATCAGTTATATTTCTTACCAGACACTGTTCACAAAGTTTGATCCGAATGTAGTATCGGAAACATTCAAACAGTTTGAAGCGAACAGGGTGACATTGTCTCAGCGTCTGGGAACAAAAAATCCTTACCAGAGTGGTACGGTGGACGCTGATGGTTATTATGAAGGATATGGCCGTTATGCACAGGATGTGGTGATACCTGCTTTCCTGGCAGCTTACACGAAAAAAGATCCGAATAGTGTGAAGCTGATCAAGAACAGCAATCCCAAACTGAACTCTAATCCTTTCTCAGGGTTGATCCCGAAACCGAACTGGACCATTACTTACAATGGCTTGTCAAGAATACCCGGGTTGGAAAAAATCTTTACCAATGTTTCGATCCGTCACGGGTATCACAGTACACTTAGCATGAACAGCTTTAATACAGCGTTGCTGTTCCAGGATCCTTTACGTGTCAGCTATCCGTATTTCCGTGATACACTGACCGGCAACTTCATTCCTTATTTCTTGGTGCCGAATATCACCATCCAGGAACAATTTGACCCGCTGATAGAAGTAGATATGACCTTTACCAATCAGCTGACCACCCGTTTTGAATTCCGGAAAAGCCGTACACTGAGTTTGAGTTTGATTGATTACCAGTTGTCGGAAAACCGTTCTACTGAAGTGACATTTGGTTTTAATTACCGAAAAAAAGGGATGCCTTTGATTAAAAAGATCGGCAAGATGAAACTGGACAATGATGTGACCTTCCGTTTTGATTTCAGCCTGCGGGATGATGCCACAGCCAACAGCAAGCTGGACCAGGGAACATCCTTCGGTACATCGGGACAAAAAGTGATACGTATCGCTCCGTCCATTGATTATATTCTGAATAAGCGGGTCAGCCTGAAACTCTACTTTGAGCAGAACAGGAATATACCTAAGATCAGTAACGCCTTCCCGATCACGAATACAAGAGGCGGGGTACAAATAAGAATATCATTGGCGCAATAAAAACAGGTCAAAGCAGGTCATGGCAGGAAGGTGAATTCAGATTTCCCGTTTAAATTTGAAACCTCAACCCGCTAAAAACAAAACAATGAGACCTTGCCGTTTCCTGCTGACAGGATTGTTTATTATTGTATTCATTTTTTTCTCATTCTCACAATCAAAGAATAATGTTATTACGATCAAGGCTGATAAGCCTTATGCTGCGATACAGTCTTCCATGTGGGGTGTCTTTTTCGAAGACATTAATCTTGGTGCAGATGGCGGCATTTATGCTGAAATGGTAAAGAACCGCTCCTTTGAATTTATAAAACCGCTGATGGGATGGAAAGTGGAACAAAAGCCTTTTGTAGAAGGGGCTGTCACTATTCTGAACCGGCCAGATAACAAATCCAATCCGCGATTTGCGAGAATAAAGATTACCAATGCTGCCGCTGGCAGCCTCAGCATCACCAATGAAGGTTTTCGCGGAATGGGTGTAAAGAAAGACTTACGCTATGATTTTTCGGTTATGTGCAGGCAGTCATCGGCAGGTGTGAAGCTGCATATTGAACTGCTCAGTGCAAAAGATGCGGTCATTGGTATGGCGGTAATGACTCCTGCTGCAACCGGAAATGATTGGAAAAAGGAAGCCGTCAGTTTTCATTCATCGGAAACTGAACCAAAAGCAAAACTGAGAATATGGTTTGAAGGAACGGGTGTGATCGATCTCGATATGATCTCGCTTTTCCCGGAAGATACCTGGAAGAAGAGACCCGGCGGTATGCGGGCAGATATGGTACAGTTGCTGGCCGATCTGAAGCCCGGCTTTATCCGTTTTCCGGGTGGTTGTATTGTGGAGGGAATGGATCTTTCTAATCGCTATCAGTGGAAAAAGACCATCGGGCCTGTAGAAGAACGGCAACTGATGATCAACCGGTGGAATGTGGAGTTTCCGGCCCGGTCAACTCCTGATTATTTCCAGACATTCGGGCTTGGCTTTTTTGAATATTTTCAGCTGGCAGAAGATATTGGTGCAGAACCTCTGCCAATACTGAATTGCGGGATGGCCTGCCAGTTCAACACAGCCGAATTAGTTCCCCTGGAGCAACTGGATCCATATGTACAGGATGCATTGGACCTGATCGAATTTGCCAATGGCGATGTGAATACGAAATGGGGAAAAATGAGGGCAGATATGGGACATCCTGCACCTTTTAACCTGAAAATGATGGGAGTGGGTAATGAAAACTGGGGACCACAATATCTCGAACGGCTGGCTGTTTTTCAAAAAGCAATAAAGGAAAAATACACGGACTTCAAATTGGTGACAAGTTCAGGTACCGATCCCGGCGGTGAACGCTTTGATCTGCTTAATGGTGAACTGAGAAAAATGAAGGTGGATATCATTGACGAACACTATTACCGCAAGCCAGAATGGTTTTTGGGAAATGTGAGCCGGTATGATAGCTACGACCGGAATGGCCCGAAGATATTTGCCGGTGAGTATGCGGGTCATAGTGCATCTGCCGCCACAGGGATCAACAGGAGTACTGTGCAGGCCGCTATAGCAGAAGCTGCTTTTCTTACCGGGCTGGAAAGAAATGCTGATGTGGTGATCATGGCATCTTATGCCCCTTTATTTGCCCATATTGATGGCTGGCAATGGGCGCCGGATCTTATCTGGGTAGATAACCTGAAAAGTGTAGGTACAGTAAGTTATCATGTGCAGAAATTATATTCAAACAATAAAGGCACACATGTGGTACCCGCATTGCTGAATGATAAACCGGTAGCCGGTCAGGATAGTTTGTATGCATCTGCTGTACTTGATAAGCATACCGGAGAGATCATCATAAAGATTGTGAATACTTCTTTGTCCTCCAGGACAGCCACATTATCTGTTGAAGGAATCAAAAAATTTTCATCCCGGGGAACTATGACAGTCCTGTCAGGTCAGCCTGATGCTATCAATACGCTGGATACACCATTTACCGTAAGCCCGGTTGTTACCACGATGAACGCAAAAGGGAGAAAACTGGATGTGACAGTAAAACCTTTTTCATTGCTGGTGATCAGGCTGGGAATAAAATGACATAAATCTTACCTGCTATTGCGGATATATGCCGGTTTTATGACCAGCAGCCTTTTTATTCTTTTCAGCCAAAGACCTTACGCTGACCACAGTGATCTTTTGTTCTTAGTTCTTATAACGTTTTCAATGTTTTCTGTAGCTTCTTCTATCTTCCGAAAATTTCATTTTGACCATATATACCCGGCCGCCTATCTTTGCACATGGCAACAAGAAATACTCTCTCTTCCAGCAAATCCCTTAAATTTTTCGGTGAAGGTCTGACGTTCGATGATGTGTTATTAATGCCCGGCTACAGCCAGGTATTACCCCGTGACGTGGATATTTCCAGTAAACTGACAAAAGATATTACGCTGAAAGTGCCTTTATTGTCTGCGGCGATGGACACGGTGACAGAGGCGACACTAGCTATTGCATTGGCCCGTGAAGGTGGTCTCGGTATCCTGCATAAGAACATGACCATTGAAAAGCAGGCAGAACATGTGCGTAAGGTAAAAAGAAGTGAAAGTGGCCTGATCATTGACCCGGTAACGCTGACTCCAGATGCTACCATCGGCGATGCATTGCGCATCATGCGGGAAAATAAGATTGGCGGTATTCCTATTGTAGATAAAGACAGAAAGCTTGTCGGGATCCTTACTAACCGTGATCTTCGGTTTGAAGATAATCTCAAACGCAAAGTAAGCGAGGCGATGACAAAAGAGAACCTCTTCACCGCACCGGAAGGGACCGATTTGAAAAAAGCAGAACAATTATTCAAACAAACAAAAGTTGAAAAGCTCCCGATCATCAATAAACAGGGAAAGCTGGTTGGTCTTTTTACTTTCAGTGATATTTTAAAATTGAAAAGCCATCCCAATGCAGTGAAAGATGGGTTTGGAAGATTACTGGTTGGAGCGGGTATCGGTATCACCAAAGATATTCTTGACCGGGTATCGGCATTACAGCAGGTAGGGGTAGATGTGGTGGCATTGGATAGTGCACACGGCCATAGCAAGGGTGTGATCAATGCACTGAAAGAGGTAAAGAAGAATTTTAAGAAAATAAATGTGATTGCCGGTAACGTAGGAACAGCCGCAGGTGCAAAGGCGTTGGCAGAAGCGGGTGCGGATGCGGTGAAGGTGGGTATCGGCCCAGGTTCAATTTGTACAACAAGAATTGTAGCCGGCGCTGGGGTACCACAATTAACAGCGGTGATGGAAGCTTATTCAGTTTTGAAACAAAAGAATATTCCGTTGATTGCTGATGGAGGTATCCGCTATACAGGGGACATGGTAAAAGCACTGGCGGCAGGAGCGAGTTGCGTGATGATGGGAAGCATTTTTGCCGGTACCGAAGAAAGCCCCGGCGAAACGATCATCTACGAAGGAAGAAAATTCAAAGAGTACCGCGGTATGGGTTCTTTAGGAGCAATGGCTACAGGCAGCAGTGATCGTTATTTTCAGGACGTGGAGGATGATGTAAAAAAATATGTGCCTGAAGGTATCGAAGGAAGGGTAGCGTATAAAGGAACATTAAGAGAAGTCGTATATCAATATACGGGCGGGCTGCGTGCAGGAATGGGTTATTGCGGTGCAAAGAATATGGCAGAACTTAAGAACGCCACTTTTGTAAAGATCACCAATGCGGGTATGCGTGAAAGTCATGCACACGATATCGAGATCACCAAAGAAGCACCTAACTATAGCAGGAGATAATGATGAAAAGAATTGCCATGGACATGGATGGCGTGATGGCCGATCTCTATGAGCAGCTTTTTGACTGGGATGAAAGGGATTCGGGTAAGCGGAAGACATGGGAAGATGTAGCCGGAAGAAAAGAAAAAGAAACGTTCCCGATGATCCGGCATTACCTGTTCTGCGAAGGTTTTTTCCGTACCATGAAAGTGATGAAAGGTTGCCGTGAAGTGGTGGAACACCTGAATACAAAGTATGACCTCTATATTACTTCAGCTGCTACAGAATTCCCATTAAGCCTTCCGGAGAAACAGGCGTGGCTGAATGAACATTTCCCTTTTATCGGCTGGCAGCAAATGGTATTCTGCGGATCGAAGCAGATTATTCATGCCGATATCATGATCGATGATCATTTCAAGAATCTTGATGTCTTCAAAGGCGAAATGAGTATTCTTTTTACACAGCCGCATAACGCCCATGCAGATAATGGCAAACATATACGGGTGCATACCTGGGAGGAGATCGCAAAACTGTTATTATAAAAAACAGGCTGACATATTCTGCCAGCCTGTACATGAAAACCT
>JAEUVK010000029.1 GCA_016787135.1 Chitinophagaceae bacterium
AGTCCATCATATAACCATATCAAAGAAGGAAAAAAGTTTGAGATGAACTGGGGAGGCGACTGGACATCTTTTACCGACCAGCCACATCTAGAAATACCGCCGGACAAATTCTTTAAAAGCAATATCGAAAAAGATAGTGGATTGATCTGGCAGCAATACTTAGTGAAGGCCGGCACTTACAACAAAGCACTGGATGGCATATTTGGCCCCGAGTCACTGAAAGCATTAAAAGCAGCTACCGGCGAAGAAGAAAGAAACATAGCAGCGTGGAATAAGCTGTTCGCTGAATTTGGTGTAATAACAGATTACCTGACCATATAAAACCCGGGAAGCCGAAAACGGGATCCAAGAGTAGGCACATAAAACCTTATACTATGAGCATTGCTAAAATAAAGGGAAAGGGATGGCTAAAAGACTATCCTGATTTCAGGGACAATACTCCCGCCACCAACACGCTTTCTGCCAAACAGGAATTAAGAGGCGTCAAAGCACCGGTTCATAAAATACTAAGTACGGTGGATGTTCCGCCCGCAAAAAGATCGGCTGCAGAAAAAAAAGCAGCTTCCTCATCAAAAGAAGACCTGAGCCATTGGTGTTCACCCATAGAAGACCAGGGAGGCATCGGCTCCTGCACCGCACATGCCGGCGTCGGGCTCTATGAATATTTTGAAAGAAGGGCTTTTGGAAAACATATTGATGCCTCCCGCCTGTTTCTTTATAAAGCTACCCGCAACCTGCTGAAGTGGACCGGCGATGATGGCGCTTACCTGCGCACTACGATGGCTGCAATGGCATTGTTCGGACTTGTTCCTGAAAAATACTGGCCCTATGAGGAAGCACAATTCAATACAGAGCCGACGGCCTTCATGTATTCGTATGCACAAAACTTCCAGGCCTTGTTGTATTACCGTCTCGATGCAGATGGCGTGAGGGGACAAAAGCTCCTCGACAAAATAAAAGAGCACCTGCGTATGGGCCTGCCAATGATGTTTGGCTTTACCTGCTTTACCTCTCTCGACCAGGCAGATGATGGTAAGATACCATTTCCCGATCGCAATGAAGAAGTGGATGGCGGACATGCCGTAATGGCCGTAGGGTTTGATGATAAATTGAAGATCACCAACCCTAACAACGATAATATCGTCACTACCGGCGCTATTAAGATCAGGAACTCATGGGGAACAGGCTGGGGCGAGAAGGGCTATGGCTGGCTGCCTTATGACTATGTGTTGCAGGGTATCGCCGATGACTGGTGGACGATGACCAAAGCGGAATGGATCAATACGGGGATGTTTGGATTGAATAAAGGATAACAAGAAATATATACAACCCGGAAGCCGAAAAGGGGAATTAAGAGTAGGCATGATAAAAAACAGTAGCATGAAAAAACTAATTATACTTCTGTCGATCCTCATATTTCAAAAAAAAACCTACTGCCAGATAAAGCATAATAATTACTGGAGCGACACATCAAGAATCGCCGGTATTTATAAAGATGAAATCGACCCACGGCAGTATGTAAAAGTTTTATATAAGAAAAATCCGAATTATAAAGAAATCGAGCGAATGGAAATGCAGAGAATAATATGGAATTGGAACGATACTGGTTTTTTTCAAAAGTTCAAGTACATTGATAATAATGGGTTATTAAATATTTTTTTCGACAAAGATGCATTGTCAAATAATTATAATTTCAGAGGAAATATATCGCTTGAGGCTTACTTAAAAGGCAAGGAGGGGGAAAGAAAAATTGAAGTTGGGCCATATTCTTTAGTTGGGGTAGAGCGGAAAGAAATTGGCATTGAATCATTTGCACCTACTACTGCGGCTCAACTACTGTTCAATACAATACTTGAGATGAAAAGAGCAGTTGTTCTCTCCCAGGACTTATCACGAGACTATTTGATAAGCACATCAACTCTTGCAGAAGATACTATTGAGCTGAGTAGAATATACAATCGCATCAGGAATCTCAACTCATCAGAATCAATGTCTAATGCTGATCCTTATTTTGAACGTTTATTAAATATATCAAAAAAAACGTACTACTATTATAGCAGCGACACTATCCTGAATTATCCATATTATCTCGAGCTATATAAAGCAACAAGAGGAATCGTACCGCCTAACTATCGAAAAATCAGAGAAGCCATAGCTATTGCATTAATAGGCGCCCGTGACGAAATCACAAAGCAAGAAGACAGACAAATGAGAACTATTTATCCAATTGTAAAAGTCTTTTCCACAAAGCTTGACCTAATAAACACCTACTTGAATTCTTTTGAAAATGCAGGTCCTGATGCAGTTAATGCATTTCTTACATTGGCCTCCAAGGATAAAATTAATTTCAATTTTCTAAAAACTAACTTATCGCTGCTTTCAACAAATATTAAAAAAAGTCTTTCTGAAGCAGATGAATCCAACCCTGATGAAATTAAAGGACTTCTTACTAGTAATTTTATTTCTCAGATAAAACAGGCCCGGCAAATCGTCAATGAATTTTCATCAATTGGCGGAAGTCAAATGTATTCGTTGATAAAATCTGACGCTAAGCCAGATGCCAATGCTTCGCTAGCAGAATTGAAGGATTTATATGGCATATATTTCTCTATTGATAATTTAAATACGTATGACTCAAAACAGTTTCAAAATAATTCTGAATCGTACGCAGAAATGAATGAACTGGCAAAGTCGAAAAATTTCGATGAATTCAAAAAGAAACTGTCAGTAGAAGCTGCCAGAATAATTTATAAAAAACTCGTATATGCCACGATTGACCTGGGCAAAAACGGAGCTCAACCCGGAGATATTCTTTTTCTCAATGTCGTCTGGAAAAACATTGATGGCGAGAGGGACTCGACAAATAAGAGCTCCTCATTATTGCAAATAGGAAAATATTACATAAGAGAGACTGGCTGGAAAACAGAAATCTCTGAATCGTTCTATTTAGTCGAAAGAATTAACGAGCCAATAAACGATCCTAACATTTCAAAATCAAATTTTAAAGGCGCATATGGCGCTTCAATTATGCAGACATTCTATTATAATGAAAATTTCGAAAGGACTTTGGGTGGAAGGATCTTGAACCGTTTACAACCTTCATTGGGATTCAACATTTCATACCTTGATTTCTACAACAATAAAGATATTGAAATCGGAGCGGGGCTTCAATTAGGCCTTTTCAAAAATGTCTTCTTTTTCGGAAGTGGTATCAATCTCCATAGCATAAGAGGGGATGAGAAAAAGTCAGCAGCATATTTCATGTTTGGTGTTAGCTTTACCAACATTGCAGCCAAATTCAAAAACAACAATAGCGAACCTGCTAACTAATCCCCCCTCAATCAAACAACCCATAGCTTCCGCGCTTGCTTTACTTTCGTTGTGCTTTTTTGAAAGTAGCGGAAGTAGCAGCACCGGGCAGCTATGGGTTGTTTGCCGTTTAAGAGATCATCAACGGAGAGTATCTGTATCTTATCGATGGGAATTCGGCGCCGTCAATTTTATAGGACCTTCTTCCGCGGCCGCCATTTGCATTTCTTTGGTAA
>JAEUVK010000014.1 GCA_016787135.1 Chitinophagaceae bacterium
CTTTACCTGAATGAAAACCTCGTGAATCAAGACAAAGCCACGCAATTACAATCTATATTCCAGGCAAGGCAGATCATTGATGATACCATCCAGCTTATCCGCAATATCAGCCACAGCCTGATGCCACCCACCCTGAAGAATTTCGGCCTGGAATCAGCCATCAATGACCTGTTCCAGAAGATCAGCGGCTCCGGGAGCATGAATGCCAGCAGCCGTTTCCATGAATACAAGGACCGGCTGAAACCCGAGAAAGAATTAGTGGTGTTCCGTATTGTACAGGAACTGGTGAACAATATTCTCAAGCATAGCAATTCGAGTTTTATCCACCTGACGCAGAATGTACATGGCGATAAATTTTATTTGCGTATCCACCATGATGGTCGCGGTATCGTACAAGCCGATTTTGATAAATTGAATAAAAGTAATGTGGGACTTGGCTTAAAGAACATCAGCAGCCGTTTGCGTGTGGTACAGGGCAGTATTGTATTTGAAAAAGATATTTCGCAGACTTATTATAAGGTGACGATCGAGCTACCGAAAGATGAACCATACCAGTAAGAGGAAGTTGAACAGTTTTCAGTTCCACTGGTTCAACAAATCTTGATGGAAAACAGGTAAGCCTTTGGAACTTCTGAAACTTTTCAAACCTTGACAAAACCATTACCTTTGAGCGTTATCTGATAACTATGGGAATTATCAAAGTTGCTATTGCTGACGATCATAAAATATTCCGCAAGGGTGTTATCCTTTCCCTGCGGCCTTTCACCAATATAAAGTTCGTGCAGGAGGCTGAGAACGGAGATGACCTTATCAATGGTCTGGCTGAGTCGCAGCCGGATGTGATACTGATGGATCTTCGTATGCCGGGTAAAGACGGTATTGAAGCTACTAAACTGGTCAGCAAACAATTTCCTACCATCAAGGTGCTGGTGTTAAGTATGTACGAGGATGAACGTTTCGTCTATCACCTGATGGAAAATGGCGCTAATGGTTACCTGCTGAAAAATGCAGAACCCCAGGAGATACGCAGGGCTATCATGGAAGTATATGAAAAAGGATATTACCTGAACAATTTTGTCAACCGGATTTTGCTAAAAAAATCCCATTCCCGTCAGAAAGTCGTTCCTTCCCTGAATAACGAGATCACACTAAGCGATAAAGAAAGAGATGTATTACGCTTTATCTGTATGGAATTTACTGCCCAGGAAATAGCCAAAAAAATGGAGATCAGCCCAAGAACGGTAGAAGCGATCAAAGACAGGCTGATGGAACGTTTTGGCAGCAAGAATACAGCGGGACTTGTGTTTTTCGCAGTAAAGAATAATTTGATAGAATAAGCTATGAGCCTGTAGCCGAAAGCTGGTAATATTTCAGAACTTCATTTCAAGTATCTCTCCTTCGATCACCAGTTTACCTGCTGTCTTCATCTTTATTTCTTCCACGGAAACCCCGGGAGCCCTTTCAAGTAGTTTAAACCCTTGTGGCGTTACATCGAGCACAGCCAGATCAGATACGATCTTTCTGACACATTTCACACCCGTTAATGGTAATACACACCGGGGTAATAGTTTTGACTCTCCTTTCGGGTTGGTATGCATCATCGCGACAATGATATTCTTAGCACTCGCTACTAAATCCATGGCGCCACCCATGCCCTTTACCATTTTGCCGGGAATTTTCCAGTTGGCGATATCACCGTTCTCGCTTACTTCCATAGCACCCAATACCGTCAGATCAACCTTGCCTGCCCGGATCATCCCAAAACTCATGGCCGAATCAAAAAAGGCCGATCCCGGGACTGTGGTAATGGTTTGCTTTCCTGCATTGATCAGGTCAGGGTCTTCCTCTCCTTCAATTGGAAAAGGCCCCATGCCCAGTAATCCATTTTCGCTTTGCAGCACCACATTGATCCCTTCCGGTATATAATTGGCTACCAGGGTGGGAATACCGATACCCAGGTTCACATAATATCCATCTCTTAATTCCCTGGCGATACGTTGCGCAATTTGTTCTTTTGTAAGAGGCATATCACCTGTTTGACTATTTTGACTGATTGACTTTTCTGATTGTTCTTTGCTCAATTCTTTTCTGGTAGTTTTTTCCCCGGAAAATTCTGTGAACATAAATACCCGGTGTATGAATGTTATTGGGATCTAACTGACCTGCAGGAACCAGTTCCTCAACTTCAGCAATGGTCACTTTGCCGGCCATTGCCATCAATGGGTTAAAATTTCTCGCCGTTTCTTTATAAACAAGGTTCCCGTCTGTATCTCCCTTCCACGCTTTTATTATAGCGAAATCGGCATCAAAAGCGTACTCCAGTAAATAGTCTTTACCATTGAAGGTCCTCGTTTCTTTTCCTGTTGCCACTTCAGTACCTACACCTGCAGGGGTAAAAATAGCCGGCATACCATAGCCCGCGGCCATACAACGGGTAGCCAATGTCCCTTGTGGTATCAGCTCCACTTCCAGCTCACCGCTGAGCAGTTGCCTTTCAAACTCTGCATTCTCCCCTACATAAGAAGATATCATCTTCTTTACCTGTTTATGCTGCAGCATTAACCCGATACCAAAGTCATCCACTCCCGCATTATTAGAGATACAAGTAAGCCTTTTGACTCCTTTTGTTACCAAAGCAGCTATGCAATTTTCCGGGATACCACATAAACCAAATCCGCCGAGCATCAGGATAGCGCCGTCATGTATATCCCGGATGGCTTCCTGTGCATCTGTCACTGTTTTGTTCATACAAATGTTTATAAGATAAAATTAGGGAAGTTGTTCTGTATGAAATAAACGATATGCTTTTTACTTTCCCCGGAACTTTTTGGGTATCCTTTTCCTGGTACTATCAACGATAATTTTCGCAGAATCCGCCAGTTGCTGAGCAGTGTCTGCTTTGACAGAATCCTGTTTAGGTTTATATATTTCCTCAGGAGGGATCTGCCTTTTACTTAATGTATCCAGTATCACTTTCATGAGATCCGGATGCTGACGGTAGTATAGATAGCTCTTATCAAACTGCTCCCTGGTTATATGATGGAACTGGAGAACCTGTCCATATATTTTTGAACTTTCTGCAAACCGGTCAACTGAGTCTTTGTTCAATATATATCCGCCAAGGAACTCACTGGCATTGACCATATCCCATATCACTTCCTGCATTTTTTCACGCTTCAAAATGCCCTTAGGCACTTTATCCCTGTCAGAGCAGGCTATGATAAACCATAAAATAAATAAAGTGAAATACAGCTTTCTCATTTCAATTCTTTATACGCCGCCGTATTCGTAATATCCAATTTGGTCAGCAGGTCCTTTGCTTGTGTCTTTACATCAGGCTTAGCTTTACTGAACACCTTTACCAATTCAGCGCTTTTGCCCTGGAAGAAGAATTGCATGATCATTGAGTTGGGATTATCCGTATTGAGTGTGTTCAGGGAATTGAGGCAATTCATGATACCACTTCTTGCCTGTTCCTCATTTTCATAAAATACATCCATACCAGAACGGTAATAAGAATAAAGGGCATCATGTATCAATGCAAACCTGTTATTATTCAGGTTCTCGGCCAGCCAATAGCGGTTACGCAGGCTTTCAAACGATTTCCACCCGGTAATGTCCCTTGCCTCGGGCGCATTGTTAACAATATTCCACGCTTTCTGAAAATACGTATCACCCCCTCTCAATGAAAAGGAGCCGTAGTCAAATCCCAGGATTATATTCACATAGTAGGCTAATACTGCGGTCAAGTTTGCTGCCAGCGGATCATTACCCTGCACCCTGTTCTCATTGAATTCAATTGCCTGAAACTCCTGGTAACGGAACACAATGTCATCATCCATAAAATTGATCAGCGGCGAGTCATAGCTGCTGCTATAAACCGGCCTGGCAGCCTGGACAGTCAGCTTGGCCCTGAAAACATTATTGCCCATATCCTGCTCGACATTCAGCAGGAAATTGCACTGTATCTTTTCATTTTGCTGAAACGCATCGTTTGTCCACTTACGGTTATTGAGAAAATTGGTAAGAGCGGTCTGCAATGTCTGAAATACATTCTTGTTAATCTGGGTGCTGATCTTACTGGTAATGACAGTAAGCCTTGCCTGTATCTCCTGTGCCCCGGCACCAGATGATAAGGCAACCGTCAATAACAGCCCAAAAAGCATTTTTTTAAGCATAATGAACACGGATTATAGTATCAACAATATCCTTTGCCACTTCCTCTTTCCGTTTTGTATCAAATTGTATCTCTTCTCCTCCTTTCCGGAAAATGGTGATCTTATTGGTGTCATGCCCAAAACCGGCGCCAGCATCATTCAATGAATTCAATACGATCATATCAGCATTCTTCTTATTCAGTTTTTCCAGCGCATGAGTCTTTTCATTGTTTGTTTCTAATGCAAAACCAACCAATACCTGTCCCGCTTTTTTCTTTTCTCCGAGACTTTTCAGAATATCCTTTGTCTTTGTCAGCTCAATGGAAAATTGCTCTTCCTTTTTTTTGATCTTTTGATCGGCCTTGGTAACAGGGGTATAATCTGCCACCGCCGCTGACATAATGGCGATATCTGCCTTTTCAAATGCTTCATCAGCCGCTTTATACATATCCTCTGCCGAAACTACATGGATCAGATGAATACCATTATCAGTAATATCAACTTTTGACGGACCAAGTATCAGCGTCACGTCTGCGCCCCTGCTATATAATTCCTTTGCGATAGCAATGCCCATTTTCCCTGAGGAGTGGTTGCCAATAAAACGAACCGGATCCAATGCTTCGTATGTAGGTCCGGCGGTCACTATGGCTTTTTTACCTGCCAACGGACGGGTCAAAAAAAAATTATCGGTAATGAACTGAACGATCTCTTCCGGCTCTGCCATACGACCGTCGCCATAAAGCCCGCTGGCCAGCTCTCCTTTTCCTACAGGGATACTCCTATTGCCAAATGATCCCAGTTTTTTAAGATTCTCTTTTGTCGCCGGATGATGCCACATATCCTCATCCATTGCAGGCGCCACTACCACCGGGCAGGTAGCCGATAAATAAACTGCCAGCAATAAATTATCACATTGACCATTGGCCATCTTCGCCAGTGTATTACAGCTTAGTGGGGCGATGACCATTACATCTGCCCAGCGTCCAAGTGCTACGTGATTCGACCAGCTTTGCTCGTCAAACATGTCAATCAAAACAGGGTGATGACTAAGGGTGGAAAGCGTAAGCGAAGGAACGAAATCCCTGGCTGAAGGGGTCATGATCACTTTTACCTCAGCTCCTGCCTTTACCAGCAGGCGCACCAGGTAAATGGATTTATAGGCAGCAATGCTGCCTGTAATACCCAGTAATATTTTTTTCCCTTGCAACATCAGCTCAAAAGTACCATTTACTTGTAAAGACAGCAACTGTGCTATTTTAAGCCTATGATAAAAAAGCGATCCCGTCTCTGACGGGATCGCTTAAAAAGATCAAAAGGCCATCATCAACTGAACAGTTCATCATCGCCTTTGCGGAAATAGACCTTATCTTCCATAAACTCCTGAGTAGCCAGCAACGCCGGGTTTGGCATCCTTTCGTAAGCACGGGATATCTCTATTTGTTCTTTATTCTCATGGATCTCTTCCAGGCTGTCTGTATGACTTGCAAACTCATCCAGTTTGTTGTGCAACTCTTCTTTCAATGAAATATTGATCTGGTTAGCCCTCTTGCCAATAATGGCAATAGACTCATAGATGTTGCCCGTTTTGCTTTTGATGTCATCCAGGCTTTTGGTTTCTACGTTATTGGTTATGCCTGCACTAAGCTGACGTCTTAACTTGCTCATTATTCAGATTTTTTATTTGTGTTTGTGACAGATTCAGAAAACTTTCAGCGTCCTTACGCAATTTACTCTCAGGAAAACGGTCAACAAAGTCATGACACTCATCGATCACCTGTTCAAACCGCTCAGCCTTTTTTTCCTCAACACTCAGTTCGGCAAAACGGTAATATGACCTTATGATCATCAACTTGTATTCATCCGCTTTCGCAGATTCAGGATACGCATTCAGAAGGGTAGCAAAAGCTACACCTGCTGCCCTGAACTGGCCCATATCATAATATAACTGAGCGCTTTTAAAATCCTTTATTTCTAGTTTGGTCCTGCAGATATCAATTATAGCTGATGCATCTTTATTCCTTGCTGATCCCGGATGCGTATTTATATATGTCTGCATCATTCCCATCGCCTTGATCGTATTGGTTTGATCCAGTTCCGGTTTAGGCGATTGTTTAAAAAAGGAATAGGCCCTCATATAATCCACTTCCTCTGACTTCGGGCTATTAGGAAATATCTCCAAAAAACTCTTAAACAGGTTTTCTGCGTTCATATAATCAGCCTGATTGTAAGCGCAATAGGCATACTTATAATAAATATCCTGAAACTCAGGTCTTGTTTTAAAATACGGCATGACGTCTTCGTAGATCACCTGCGCCTTATTGTATTTCTTTTTGACGAAATACTGCTCAGCGATCCGCAGTTTGTATTCAGGGTCCGGATTCTTCAGGATCTTTGTAATTCCCTTGCTGCAACTGCCTAACACAAAAGCCGCTATTAAAAAAGGTATAAAACGCATAAAAGGAGGGCAAAGTTAATAGATACCGGCAAAACTTGTTTAAAAAAGATACGGTACCAAGTCAAACGAGTTAAGATTTTGATAAACAAGGATTGAAGTCCAATAAATCCCCGGGATCAGAAAATCTTCCTCATAAAAAACCCTCCCCGTTTCGGGGAGGGTCTTAGTCTATCGGCAAAAAGTAATCACATAGTTGTTATTTCTTGCGCAGGTTCGGGTGCGGAGGAGCCACTGTGTTAGGCCCATCTTCACCTTCTGCAGCACCACGAAGGTCAACAGTATTGCAATCACCGCCTTCCTGGCCATAGTTGAAGATAAAGCGGTCAGCGCTCAGACCTTCTTTTTCTACCAGGTAAGTGATCACTTTATTCACGTGATCCCAGCTTAACTGCTGTTGTTTCTTATCAGAAGAGCAGTATCCGATCACCACTACTTTACACTCAGGAGCATTGCGCAACTTGGTAGCTACTGTAGCTAATACAGCTTCAGCATCTTTAGTAAGTGCATTAGAACCAGTTTTGAAAGAGATGCTTGGCAAATCACCGAGTTTGGCGGCACAATCTTCCATTTTTTTGTAGCCTTCAAGACATGAAGGATCAGGGCAAGGAACAGGGCATTTACCCACACCATCTGCGTCAACAGGCTGGCAATAAGTAGGTGTAACCAGTTCTTTGTCTTTAGAATCAGGAACACCATCACCATCAGTATCGCGGCTTACACCATGAGAGTCAACCGGTACACCGGCAGGTGTTTGCTCAAGGTCAAACTGGTCGGTAACACCATCGCCATCAGCATCAGGCAGTACAGGCTTCGGAAGTTTCATGATCTTGGGGTTGCGGATCTCTGAATAAGCATAATCCAGCGGATTCATCCACCAGAGAGGCTCAACAGATTTCTTACCAAGATTTATATTAAGGCCAACTGTAAGATAATTATAAGAGTCGAAGTCGCGGGTCAATACGGCGTCGCCCCATGCATGTTCCTGCCATTGCTGACCATCCAACAGGTCGGTTTTGATCAATGTAATGCGGTCTTCGATAGCAAGATTTAATTTATTGCTCAGCTTGAAAGCGATACCAGCACCTACAGTTCCGGAAGGCTTGAATGTCTGGCCAAACAATTTTGGTCTGCGGGGGCCCTCATTTTCTGCATCTGATTCATATGAATCATCCAGGAGATCTTTCAGGTCTTTCTTCACATCCTTACGGTCTTTGTAATCAGCCTGGGGAATAGAAGCAAAATTATACGGCTGGTCATTAGCATCCAGTGCATTTACTTTTGTATCGAATATAGTTCCTCCAAATCCTATGATACCATATAGGTTAAAGCCTGTTTTTGCTTTATGGAAACGTATGTTGCTCATTGTAATGATTCCCTGAAGCGACAGGTCCTGAACTTTTGTTTTGTAATTATAAAAGACCGGATCAGGATTTGCAGCAGGAGCCGCTGAATATCCGGCATTTACCCAAGGGGTATTTTTGCCATAATTCTGATTCCATCTCCAATGCAACCCTTTACCTATTCCATACAAATACTCAAGACGGAGAGAAAAAACATATCCAAGCGCCTTTCTTACATGCAGGCCAAAACCAGGAGTCGGGAAAACGGCAGGAACATCACCGCTTACGGTGAATGCGCCAGCTTTGATACCTACTTCCCACTGGTTACGGGGTTTCGCAGGAAAGTTGTTGGCGCCGTTTAAAAATTCTGTATGCTGAGGCATTCTTTTGGCGGGTATTACCGAAGAGTCCTCATAAGCACGTTTCTGTGCCTGGGAAAATACGGATGAGAATAACAGGCAGAGAATACCTGTTAATAGTGTGTACTTTTTGCTTGCCATAACTAAGGATTAAGATTTTACGATAAAACAGTGTCTTAATAATTCGCAAAAATATGACTTACTCCTTAATTACCAAATTTTTGTGAAATTTATTTACCCCGGTGAACATTAAATTTTCATCAATTTCCGGCATCAAAACTCATTTTTTCAAAGTGTATAATCCTTATTCTTTTGCAGCGTAAATTGCCGCTTTTTAAACATGCCACTGCCTGTTGACCTTATAAAAGATGAATTAAAGGAATTTGAAACACGTTTCAGGGAAGCGGTCAAAAGCCAGACTCCTTTGCTGGACCGGATCATGGGATATATTGTGAAAAGAAAAGGGAAGCAGTTAAGACCCATGTTTGTGCTGATGTGCGCTAAATTGGCCGGCGGCATCAACGAATCGACCTACAGGGCCGCTTCGCTTGTCGAACTTTTGCATACAGCTACTCTTGTACACGATGATGTGGTGGACGATGCGCAGGAAAGACGCGGCTTTTTTTCTGTTTATGCTTTATGGAAAAACAAAGCTTCTGTACTGATAGGTGATTATTTGCTTGCCAAAGGGCTTTTATTATCGCTGGGCAACAATGATCACAGGATACTGCATATACTATCTGACGCTGTTCGCAAAATGAGTGAAGGAGAACTTCTACAGATCGAAAAAGCAAGAACATTGAATTTAAAAGAAGACATTTATTTTGAGATCATCCGTAATAAAACAGCTTCTTTACTGGCTTCAGCCTGTGCAGCAGGCGCATGGTCTGCAGGCAATGATGAGGCAGTAGCTGAGAAAATGAGATCGTTTGGCGAAAAAACCGGCATAGCCTTCCAGATCAAAGATGATCTTTTCGACTATGCCAGCGAGAATGTAGGCAAACCTACGGGCAATGATATCAAAGAAAAAAAACTGACCCTTCCCCTGATCTACACCCTGAACAATATTGATAAACCGACCCGGAGACAGATCATTTACATTGTAAAGAACAATAACAACGATAAAGAAAAAGTAAAATGGGTGATCGGCCAGGTAGAAAAGGCCGGAGGCATTCAATATGCCGTCGAAAAAATGAATATCTATAAAAAAGATGCTTTGGATATCCTGAGCGAATTTCCTGAAAGCCCTGCCAGGAATGGATTGAAAGATCTTGTATTGTATGTAACAGATCGTAAATATTGATTGCAACATACCTTTTTACAGACAAGTCAGATGGAAAAAAACTGGAACATATTGCAGGCTGATAAGGAAAAGAGCACCTTGTTACAGCAATCGCTGAAGATCCATCCTGTTATCTGTACTATTCTTGTTCAGCGGGGCATCAAGACGTTTGAAGAAGCAAAGAGTTTCTTCCGGCCGCAATTAACAGACCTACATGATCCCTGGCTGATGAAGGACATGGCTAAAGCTGTTGAAAGGGTCCTGTCCGCCGTTAACAACAATGAAAAAATCCTGGTGTTTGGTGACTATGATGTTGATGGCACAACGGCTGTTGCCTGTATGTATCAATTCTTAAAAAAAGTACACAGTAACCTTGACTTCTATATCCCCCATCGATACCGGGAAGGATATGGTGTAAGCAAGGCAGGCATTGACTTTGCCAAAGAAAACGGGTTTACGCTGATCATCTCACTCGACTGCGGTATTAAATCCGCAGAACTTATCACGTATGCAAAAGGTATCGGCATTGATTTTATTGTTTGTGACCACCATTTACCAGACGAAGTATTACCTCCTGCTATTGCCATTCTCAACCCTAAGCAAAAAGATTGCCGCTATCCCTATAAAGAATTATGCGGATGCGGGGTTGGGTTTAAACTGATCTCAGCACTGGCGCCTCAGTTCAATTTAGGCGATGAAGATGTATTTGAGTTTTTGGATCTTGTGGCTACAGCTATTGCAGCAGATATCGTTCCCATGACAGGTGAGAACAGGATACTTGCTTTTCATGGACTAAAAAAGGCCAATGAAAACCCCAATAAAGGTATCAAAGCATTAATGCAACTGAGCAGCCTGGTAAAAGAACTGCATATTAATAATCTTGTATTCATGATCGCACCGCGGGTAAATGCAGCCGGAAGAATGGACGATGCGAGAAAAGCCGTGCAGATGTTCATCGCCGAAACATATGAAGAGGCGCTGCATTATGCGGAAATGCTGCACAGCGATAATACTGACAGGAAGGAAGCTGACAGCAATATAACGGAAGAAGCACTTGCACTGATAGCAGAGAATGAAGGATGGAAGCAGAGGTACTCCACCCTGGTATTTAAACCCCACTGGCACAAGGGCGTGGTAGGGATTGTTGCTTCACGACTCATAGAACATTATTATCGTCCCACTATTGTATTGACACAATCAGGAGAATATGCAGCCGGCAGTGCCAGGAGTGTTCCGGGATTTAATTTATACGAAGCTATCCATGCATGCCGTGAACATTTACTGGGCTATGGCGGTCATTTTGCAGCAGCAGGAATGACATTAGAACTGGATCAGGTAGATGCATTCCGAAATAAGTTTGAAAAAGTAGTCTCCTCTACAATTGATCCCGCGTTACTGGTACCGGAAGTAGTGATCGATGCAGAGATCACGCTGAACGACATCAAATGGCCTTTTTATAATATACTTTGCCAGATGGAGCCTTTCGGGCCGGAGAATCTCCGTCCTGTATTCATAGTACGGAAAGTAACGGATACCGGCTATTCTAAAATTGTAAAAGAACAGCATATCCGTTTTTCACTCCGCCAGGATAACACAACTATTACCGGTATCGGGTTTAATATGGCGGATAAATTTGCTTTCCTTCAAATGAAAAAGCCCGTGGATATTGTTTTTAAAATTGATGAGAATGACTGGAACGGTGAAAAATCTTTGCAAATGCGGATGATAGATTTCCGGTTGTCAGAATAAACTTCTTCCATCCACATGAATACCGTCATACTCTTCCGGTATTTTCCGGCTTACATTTGCCTATTGAAAAGGAGAAAATGAAAAAGCACCTTTTAGCTTTATTGTTGTACCTGCTGGTTATTATTGATCTTCACGCCCAGAGCAGTTCTGCTACTTTGGATGTAGTAAGCTGGAATATCGAATGGTTCGGATCGGCAACGGACGGTCCTGCCAACGACAACCTGCAAAGAGAAAATGCCAAAAAGATCATCCGCTATTTAGACGCTGATATATACGGACTGGTAGAAATGGTAGATACGGCTCAGATAAGAAGATTGGTGGATTCACTCGGCAGTAACTATGCCTATATTATCTCCGATTTCTGCAGTAATGCAACAGCACCCGGCTCAGCCGCCTGGCGAAACGGGCAAAAGCTGATGTTCCTCTATAAAAAAGATATTTTTTCCAATGTAAGAACAAGAGGGTTATTAAGAAGCAGTACAGAAGCCTACACCAACTGGGCCAGCGGTCGTTTCCCTTTTTTATTAAATGCTGATGTTACTATTGGCAGCATTACAAAAAATATCAACTTTATTGTGATCCACGGAAAAGCCGGCAGCACTGCTTCTGACTATGACCGCCGGTGGCTTGGTGCACAGGAATTAAAAGATACGCTGGACCAGCAGTACCCGAACTCGATGAACATTATTTTCGGTGACTTCAATGATGCCCTGAACCAGACCATCTCCTCTAATTCAGGTCCTGAATCATCCTATAAACCGATCATTGCCGACAGTACGGATGCAGATCATTATAAGTCCATCACCCTCCCGCTGGCTTATGCCGGGCAAAGCTCCATGACCACTTTTCCCAATGTGATAGACAACCATGTTATCTCCAACGAACTGGAACCTTACTATGTATTGAATTCCGCAAAGATCAGAACGGATATAACGGCAGTAGTACCTGATTATGTGACGGCAGATAACACATCAGACCATTACCCTGTATTTTCCAATTATAGCCTTGCCGGATTAATTACTTCCGTTCCCAATGTACCGGCCTCAATGCTTGGCCTGGTCGCCTATCCTAACCCTTTTAGTGGCGATGTATCTGTGAAAGCTTCAAAAAGATTGACCAATGTACAGGTCAGACTGGTTGATGTGAATGGCAGGGTATTGTCCACCCGATACTATGGGATCATCAATGCAGGATCCGTGTTTCATCCTGAAATACCATCATTGTCCAGTGGTGTATATTTTCTGGCTATTCAGACAAAACAATCCAAAACACTGATCAAACTTATACGTTTGTAAAAAGAAAAGGAGACCGGTGTCCAACGATCTCCTTTATATTATTATTTATTCTTTGCTTTTATTCCCCCGCGATCAATATACTCTTACCGGCGATCACCCTGAAATTATTGACAAGCTCCACCCTGTACACCCCTGTTGCAAGACCTGCAGGAATATATACCGATTGATTAATGAAGTTTGCCTGGACGTTTATATTCTCCTGGTGAACAAGCCGGCCTTTACTATCAAAGAACAATATACCATAGTAGCCGGAAGCAATATTGCCAATACTTACTTTCAGCATACCGCCTCTTTGAACAGGTACCGGTGATAATGTAAGTTCGCCGGCAATAGTATTAACTGTAAATGAATCTATCGTACCGTATGCCGTGCCTCCGCTATTGGTAGCATAAGCCCTGTAGTAATATTTGGAACCGGGCACTAATCCTGTCAGCAGCGATGAGAATGCAGTGCCGGCGGATGTTGTAGAGGCCACCTGTACCCCTGAACCAGCTCCAAAAGTTCTGATAGTGCTGTATTCAACTCCTGAAGCCGTCGTATTCGAACAACCGGCAGCCCCGATATTACCCGATGCTACGGCAGTAGTAGCCGTGATCTCAGAAGCAGCGACTGTTGACACTGTAGCAGGCGTATTAACACCACTACCCGAAGCCGCCACATTCAGGGTGCCGGGTGTGCCCCCACCTGTCACAGGAATATTACCGTTATATGATTGAACAGCAACCGGTGTAAACTTCACAAACACCTGCTGTGAAAAATTTCCGCCCGGCTGAGTAATGGTCAATATTGGGGTATATGTACCTCCGGCTGTAGTTGAATAGGTATAGCCATTCAGTGCTCCTACCACTACGTTGGCATTAGTAAGATTTGTGCTGCTTAAGGTAAATGAATTGGGGCCTGCTGTCGCATTCACACATACTCCCCCAAAAGCTGTCAGCGGGGTCGCCGCCAGCGAAGGAGAAGCTGTAGTAAATGACTGCTGTGTGCCATAAGATGTTCCTCCGGCATTGGTCGCATACGCTTTATAGTAATATACAGTTCCCGGTGTCAACCCGCTTAATACCGATGTATAGTTACCACCTGAAAGATTCGTGGATGAAACCTGTGTACCAGAACCGTTGGCAAAGCCATTGGTGGTACTGTATTCAATTCCATATGCAGTGACAGCCGTACAACCTGTAGCAGTTATGGTCCCTGCAGTAGTAGCTGCAACAGTGGTAATGCCGCTTGCAGCGCCGGTAGTAACAGTAGGTGCTGAGTTAACCCCGCTTCCTGAAGCCGCCACATTTACTGCAGATGCTATACCTCCACCGGTGATCGCAATATTGCCATTGTATGATTGTATAGCAATGGGGTCAAATTTCACAAACACCTGTTGTGAGAAAGTGCCGCCCGGCTGTGTAAAGGTCAGTGTGGCAGTATAAGTTCCTCCTGCAGTAGTTGAATAAGTATAACCTGTTAAAGCGGCTACTGCAACATCTTCTGTAGTGAGATTTGATCCTGTTATAGTAAATGAACCCGGGCCTGCTGTTGTGTTGATACAAACATTCCCAAACGAAGTGAGCGCAGTTGTATTGATGGATGGGCTCAGATTTGCAGTAGTAAATGACTGTTGCGCACCATAGGTAGTACCTGCAGCATTGGTTGCATACGCTTTATAGTAATACGTGGTGGAAGGCGCCAGTAAAGAAAGAGCAGAACTGAAAGCACCAGCTGCAAGGTTGGTGGAAGCCACCTGTGTACCTGTTCCATTGGCAAAACCATTAGTAGTGCTGTA
>JAEUVK010000040.1 GCA_016787135.1 Chitinophagaceae bacterium
GTAAGAAATCCCGTGGCAGCAATAAATGAATACAAGAATCCCTGGAATACTAACCAGAAAAGCCAGAAAACAAGATGACGCCGGAACCGATACTTCCATTCGTCGGAAAATATGAAAGGATATTTTTGCATGTGAACAGTAATAAAGTTACGGTGCTCCGGCTTGTATTCGAAATGATGAATTTGAATTGTCGTCATACAGTTGATTTTTGGCGACAAAAGTTTTTTAGCGAAAGACCCCATCCCGTGAGCGGGGCGGGGGGTGTGAAAACTAATCCTTATGCTTATTTAGAGGATTGATGCAACATATTCTTTGTTCTCTTCGGGAACCCTGTTCTGTTCCCAGGCCAGTACGGATGCATCCAGCACTTTTTTCAGCTTCATTTTCACCTTTCTTTTGGCCGGGTTCAGCCTGACACCGGTCACTGTTTCTTTATAAATAAGTATATCATCGTTGTTATAAAACCGGATGATATGATCAAAAGGTGAATGAATATTGCTTTCTACTACCCAATAACCTTTATCGGATACCCAGCGTGGAGTAGTCGAAGCAGGTTGTTCCTCCCGGGCGAAAGAACAAAGCGAAATAAAGGTCAGCGCTAAAGCTGCCATCCATGTTTTTGCTTTCTGTTTCATAGCCAAAGTTTTTATTGATTAATTGTTTGTGGAATAAAACTATTCCGTGAAAAGAGGAATACTTTCTATTTAAGACCAATGCTGCTTTAAGTAAGCCGGATAACCAGAATGCGAAGACAAGCCGGGAAAGAGGCTGGGAGCGACGTTTATCGTCGGTAAGAGCATTAAGGGTGTTAAGGATTTCTATATAACAACTTTCTTATGTAAGAAACCTGGGCGACAAACACCCGTGAATTAACATTTTGAGACCTTACGTCTTTTTATATTTGCTTTGCTGTACAAATAAGTCATCAAAGCCACATGCCCTCCCGCCGAACAAAGAGAACCATACGCCGGATCGTTTCAATTATCCTTGTTATCTCGCTTGCTGCCGGCGCATGGTTTGGGTATAAATGGTGGCGTTATTATAAAGCCAAATCCACTCACTATGCGGCATTCGGTATTTCTATCCCTGATGGGTATATTATTCATGGTATCGATGTTTCCAAATACCAGGATATTATTGCCTGGGAGGAAGTAAAGGCTATGAAAGTTGACGAGATTCAGATCGGGTTTGCTTTTATGAAAGCAACAGAAGGAATCGGCAATAAAGACCCGCAGTTTCACCGTAACTGGAAAAAGGCAAAAGACAACGATATATTACGCGGCGCCTATCATTTTTTCATCGCATCCAAGGATGGCAAACTACAGGCTGAGAATTATATCAAACGGGTAGATATAGTACCCGGCGATCTGCCTCCTGTTCTTGATGTGGAGCAACTGAATGGCGTAAGAGCTGAGCAATTGAGAAGAGAAGTAAAAAAGTGGCTGGCAGCGGCAGAAGGATATTATAAAGTGAAGCCGATCATTTATACGAATGTTGACTTTTATGAGAATTATCTTGGCAGTGAGTTCGACCAGTACCCTTTATGGGTGGCCCATTATTATGAGCCGGGCCAGCCACGAATAAAAAGAGATTGGATATTCTGGCAGCATAACGATCAGGGAAGAGTGAATGGCATCATCCCGAAAGTTGATTTCAATGTATTCAAAGGAGATTCACTGGCCTTTAAGAGTATTTTAGTTCCGTGACACTTCCCGCTTTTTTAATTATTGTACCTTGTCCCTTCAAAAAGTTATTGATATGTCACAGGGATGGGATCCCGATATCACCAGGTATTTCAGAAAGATCATTTCTTCCGTTTCAGTTACCTTGTTATGGTTATTGAGTATTCTGACACTGGGTCTTTATCATGGTCTGGCATACCGGTCAGATATTTCTGTTCTATACATCATTCTGTTCTATGTTTTCTTTACAGGCACTCTTGCTTTATTGATACGTTACCTATACCGGGTATGGAGCAAGTGAGGTGTAATTTTTTCAATTTTAGTAAAATACCCGCTTCCACGTATCCCAGCTTCGCCTAAATGCTTTATTTTGAAAGCATATAATTTACCTACATGGAATTAAAGCAGTCAAGCAAGCTCGTTCTGATTACCGGGACACTGGTCATCTGGGCCGTCAAATTTCTCATCCGCCCACTTCATCTTTTTGATGACCCGGCAAAGTTTTTCCTGGGTATTGCCCCTAACCTGTTTGGTTCCTTCCTGATACCTTTTGGGGCCTATTGGCTTTTTAGTGGCAGAAATTATCTGGTAGCAAGGATCTTCAGGATACAATCGGCATATGATCTACGCTTGGTTTGTGTAATGGGTTTTGGTATGCTGGTAGTTAATGAATACCTGCAGATGATCCCCTTCTTTGGCCGTACGTTTGACTATTATGATATTCTATTTTCCTCCGTAGGGCTGACAGCTTCTTATTTTGTATTCAATAGATTACAACAGCGCTATCAGCCACAGGCCGGTTAACTGGTATGATCGGCAATGATCAGCCATTTGCCTTTTATTTTCCTGAATAATAAAGTAAAATAACCTTCCAGATTGCCGGCAGTTCTCTGGAGATACCATTTGCCAATCACCTGGTAATATTCAGCTGATAATTTTTTTGTATCAAGGATGGTAAAATTGAGCTTGCCCATCGCAGCCGTATCAGGATAGCTTTTTCTGTAATTCTTCAGCGTATTCTCCCACCCGTAAGTGACGCCGCTTTTACCAATGAACATTAAAGAGTCATTTTTCCAATAGGTCTTCATGAAGCCTTCTATATCACCCCGGTTCCAGCATTGAATTTGTTCATAGAGACTTAGCCGGATCGCTGCTTCATTTTTTGACTGTGCTATTAATTGTATGGATATAAACAACAGGATAACCGGCAGGAATTTTTTCATAAATAGTGAATATAGTCAGTAAGATAAATCAATGCTCACAATCATCAGAATGTGCATGATTGTGTATCCGGCAATAACGAAAATTTAATATATGCGCTGTGACAATGAGGGTAACGGCAGGGATCAATAGCCAGGTTTCATAATGAATGAAGAGTAACTTCAGAACCAGCAGCAAGAGACCGAGACTAAACAAAATGAAAGGAGTGAAACTGTGGTGGTGTCTCCGGTAGCCGTGGTAAAAAGAATAACTGCCAATGAAAAATGCTAGAGCCACCATACCAGCTTCAAAAAACAGGTTATGGATGATATTAACCCCAAACAGGGGCAGGCTGGTCAGGAATAAGGGTAATAAAGCGCAATGGATGGCACAAGCCAGCGAAGCGGTGATTCCCAGGGCGTCCCAGTTTATTTTTGCTCTCATAAAGGCAGCAAAAATAAGAAAAAGCAACATTGTTGCAAAATGATGATTGGGTCTCTTTATCATTTAACTTTGCCTTCAAATGAGTAAGAAAAATTGGACCTATATAGGCTTCTTTGTGGTACTGGTGGTCGGTTTTTATTTTGCCCTGATGGCACTTGTACCTGACCTTGCTAAAAAAAGAGTGCCACCGATAAGCTATGTAAGACCGTTTGCATTTACAAACCAATACGGCGAGCCATTTACTGAAAAGAATGTGGCAGGAAAAGTATATGTCGCCGAATATTTCTTTACCACCTGTAAAAGCATCTGTCCCGTCATGAATACTAATATGAAGAAGGTGTTTGATGAGTTCAAAGGTGAAAAGAACTTCCTGATATTGTCTCATACCAGTACCCCTGATATAGACTCGGTGAGCCTGTTAAAAAAATATGCAGACTCAATGGGGGTGAATAATGCCAATTGGATATTTCTGACAGGCAGAAAAGACAGTCTTTATCAAACCGCAAGGATCAGCTATGCTATAGACGACCCGAACAATAATGTGAAGAATATTAAAGATGATTTTTTGCATACCCAATTCTGGGCATTGATAGATAAGAACGGAGATGTCAGGAAGATATATGATGGACTGAAACCGAGCGAAGTAAAGATGCTTATATCCGATATAAAAGAAATGCTGAAAGAATAAATTATATAGGGCAAAACAGGAAAGAATGAATGAAGCGATAAAAAATATTCTGAAAAAAAATAACCTGAGTGTAACAGGCAGCCGGGAAAAGATATTAGGCCTTTTTCTGAACCAGAAAGGAGCGCTGGCACACGGTGACATTGAAAAAAAGGCGGGAGAAAGATTTGACCGGGTGACCGTTTATCGTACACTGCAGACCTTTGTGGAGAAAGGGATCATTCACACCATACCTACGGCTGATAATTCTATACGATATGCTTTATGCAAGGATGATTGTTCCGGAGGGCATCATCATGATCACCATATCCACTTTCAATGTGCCAGTTGTGGTAACACTTATTGCCTGGATGATGTAGTTACCCCGGACATCAAATTGCCCAGGGGATATGTTTCATCACATATAGAAGTGGTAGTGGAAGGAATCTGCAAGACCTGTAATCAATAAAAAAGCCCTTGTGTAGAAACACCAGGACTTAGGTTAAGGCTCTGATTAGTAGCTATTTTAAAATCACCTTTTTAGTGGCTGATCATATTTCATTTTTCGGAATTCAAATATAGGAGGCTGTTTTGAATTTTAAGAATTAGGGGCATACCATTTAGCGGGTATTTTTCTTAATCTTTTTTCAACGCATTGAGTTCCTGCTTCACAAATTGCATCAATCCGCTGATGTGTGCCGGCGACAAATCAAATTTTAATCCTGCCGCCTGGAATAGCCCCGGTAGAGTTCGGGTACCTCCAAGGTCTAAAGCTGTTATATAATTATTAATTGCTGCTTCAGGGTCTTTTTTGTACTGCTGCCATAATCCTATAGCTCCGAGCTGGGCGATGCCATATTCGATATAGTAAAACGGAACTTCATACAAGTGGAGCTGGCGCTGCCATGCATAGCGCCTGTATTCATCCAGACCAGAAAAATCAACCGCAGGAGAACTGAATTCATTGAGTATTGACATCCACTGATCGGCCCTTTCCTGCAAAGTATGTTGCGGGTTTTCATAGACCCAGTGCTGGAATTTATCGATGGTTGCGATCCATGGGAAAATGGTGATCACTCTTTCTAATTGCTGTTCTTTGGCGCGCAGCAACTCCTCATTATTATCAAAAAAAACTTTCCAATGGGCCATACTGAAAAGTTCCATCGACATACTGGCTACTTCAGCAATTTCGGTCGGGTATTCTTTAAAACCATTCAATTCTTCATCATGTGTAAGAAATGAGTGAATGGCATGGCCACCCTCATGTACCATCGTAGTGACATCATCCAACTGACCGGCTGCATTCATAAATATGAAGGGGGCACCTGTTTCTGCTAAAGGGCAATTATAACCACCGGGTGCTTTTCCTTTCCTGCTTTCAAGGTCAAGATGCCCCATGCTTTTCATTTTTTTCAGGCAATCACCAAAGAAAGGCATTAGCTCATTGAAGCACCGGATGGTTTTTTCAATCAACTCCTCCCCTGTTTTAAATGGCCGCAATGGTTGTATGCCTGCCGGTTCAGCATCTATATCCCATGGCCTTAATGTGTCCAATCCAAGTTTTTTCTTTTTTTCTTCATAGAGCTGATCGACCAATGGTATCACATGCAGCTTTACCGCTTCATGAAACTGGTGACAATCTTCTTTGGTATAATCAAAACGGCCGAGCTCGGCAAAACGAAAGTCACGATAATTGGAATAACCCGTATTCAATGCGATCTGGTGCCGTTTGTTCAATAATGAAGTGTAGAGATCGTTCAGTTTTTCTTTGTCTTCCAATCTTCTCTCTGCTATTTTGCGATATACTTCTTCACGAAGATTCCTGTCCGGATCTTCAAGGAATTTTGTGGCTTGCTGCAATGTATATTCGCGGCCATTCACGGTTACGGTCATCTTACCGGAGATCATGCCAAAATGCTGCGCCTCTACATTCATTTCTGCCTGTATCGGAATATTGGCCTCGCGGAAAAGATCAATGTTCTTTTTTACGTTACGCAGGTAAGTAAAAAATTTTTGCTGGTCCAGTTCCTTAGTAAAAGGACATTCCACCAGTTTGCGATTGAGTATATCCGCATAGGGTTGCACCTTCGGCTGTATCTCCATCATAAAGAAATTGAAAGCGGCTTCAAGTTCTTTGCTTTCCGTATCACAGGTCATTTTGATCTGCCGCCAGCAGGCATCTTCGCTAATGGCTGCTTCGAGTTCACTGGAATCTTTGAGCCATTGCTCAAGAGTTGCTCTTGACGAAATTGTTCGCTGAGACAAATCCTTAAAAAATGGCTCAAGGCTTTGCCAGTCCTTTACTATGAAATCTGTTGGTAAAAAATGACGCGGGAGCTTTTTGATATCGGCACTGTAGGTCATAATTCCATTTTTTAAATATAAAAGCTGCAAACATCAGCTACCTGAAGCTTGCAGCTTTTTGACAGGCTGTTGTTGTTTATTTTTTCTTTGCAGCTGGTTTCTTCTTCGGGGCTTCTTCTTTTTCCTCTTTCTTTTTGGTCGCTGTTTTCTTCGCGGGCTTCTCTTCTTCCTTTTCTTTTTTAGCTGTCTTTTTCATTGATTTTTCTTCTGCTTTAGCTTCTTTCTTTTTTGGGGCTTCTTCTTTTTCCTCTTTCTTTTTGGCAGGTTTCTCTTTAGCTGTTTCTTTTACTTCCACTATTTCCGGTTGTTCTTCTTCTTCAGGTATCTCGGTCAGCTTAATTTCGATATTATTTTTCTTCAGTACTTCATACCATTTTACCATCTTCTTCAGGTCACTCGGATAGACCCTTTCAAAATCCAGGTCAGGATAAGCTTTTTCAAAATATTTCTTTACGGCTGCGTTGTCTTTCGTATCAGGCAAAGAGCCACCGGCTTTATCCATACCATAAAATATCTCCACGAGGTTAACATTATCCCCGGTGGTATATACCTCGATGCTCTCCAGGTGAGAAAAATTATGAATACGGGAAGAAGCGAATTTGGTACTGTTATCTTCCAATGAACGGACAATAGCCCCGTCGTTCTTGCTGTTGATCAGCTCATACAAACCGGGAAGACCGGTCACTGCTACAAGTTTACTGTAATCCATAAAGGTTTAAAATGTTAAGGGTGTGCAAGATACTCGAGTTCCGGCAAATGGGAATGGCTGATTATTAAAACTTTTACGCAGATAAAATATCAGCATATAACAGATTTTGATCTGCTGCTGCACAGCCTGATTAACTCCGAAGGTTGTCCCTGCTTTAAACGTCTCATAGGCGTAACATTTTTCTATGAAGCATCTTCAGTTATTGGTTTTGTTTGCCTTAGCCTGGTGCGTTACTGCTAACGCTCAGACAGTTAAAGGAAAATTAACAGATCTTATTGATAGTAAACCCTTGGCCGGGGCTACCCTTCAGCTAAAAGGAATAAAGGACTCCACCATTATCTACAATGCAGTGGCAGACAGTAAAGGACAGTTCCTGTTTGATAATGTTACCAAAGGATCATTTTCTTTAAAAGTGAGTTTTGTTGGTTATGAGAACTACCGGCAGATTGTTACCCTTACTGATTCATTGCCCTCCGTTGATCTTGGAACTGTACAGGTTCCGAAAACAACCAAAGAAATGACAGGAGTAACCGTTGTTTCCAAAACACCGCCCACCCAGCAAAAAGGCGATACCACGCAATTCAATGCCAGCCAGTATAAAGTAAACCCTGATGCTACTACTGAGGATCTGATCAAGAAGATGCCGGGTATGACGGTAGAAAAAGATGGGACGGTAACAGCGCAGGGGGAACAGGTAAGAAAGATCACCATAGACGGAAAAGAATTCTTTGGTGATGATGCGACAACTGCCTTACGCAATCTTCCTTCAGATATAGTTGACAAGATACAGGTGTTTGACAGGTTAAGTGACCAGGCACAGTTCACTGGTTTTGATGACGGGAACTCTCAAAAAGCGATCAATATAGTTACCAAGTCAGGAATAAAGAATGGGCAGTTTGGCCGTGTATATGCAGGAGCAGGTACAGATGAAAGGTATGCGGGTGGTGGAAATGTCAGTTTTTTTAAGGGCGACCGTCGTATATCTCTGGTTGGGAATTTCAATAATATCAACCAGCAAAATTTTGCTTCACAGGACCTGCTGGGTGTTACCAGCAGTGGTGGTGGCAATCGTGGTGGCGGAAATTTTGGAGGCGGCGGAAACCGGGGGGGTGGTGGTAACCGCGGCGGAGGTGGCGGATTTGGCGGTGGTGAGAGCTTTACTGTAGGCCAGCAAAGCGGGATTAGTACAACCAATGCAGCAGGGATCAATTTTTCAGACAAATGGGGCAAACAACTGGATGTGCAAGGAAGTTATTTCTTTAATAATAGCAAAAATGTAAATGATAATGCTACCACCACTCAAACGATAGGAACTAATCGCATTGCTACAGATGGGAGTATTTCAAAGAGTAACAATTATAACCATCGTATAAACATGCGGCTGGAGTACAGGATAGATTCTTTCAATTCTATTATTGTTAGTCCAAGCCTCAATTTCCAGAACAATAAATCTGCTTCACAATCATTTTTGAATACGCTTGACGGTGTTGACTCCGTCAATACGCAGGTCAGCGACAACGAAGTGACCCGTACAGGATATAATCTCAGGAATAATATCCTTTATCGTCATTCTTTCAAAAGCAACAGAAGAAGAACATTCTCCATTGGGTTTAATCAGACGTTTAATAAGAACGACGGAGAGTCATTTATTTTTTCCAATAGCCGTACGTTCAAGAGCGGTATTGCTGTTGATTCAATGCAGGATCAGTATGTAGATAATCCTACCCGTGGCTATACACTTTCAGGCAACATTTCTTATACAGAGCCGATGGGGCAAAAGGGCCAATTGCAGATCAGTTACCAACCTTCCTACTCAAAAAATAAAGCTGATCAACAGACATTTGAATATGATCCCACCGGCGGGAAGTATTCTGAGTTTTTGCCCACACTTTCCAACAAGTTTGAGAATACCACAACCACGCATAATGGTGGTATTACCTACCGTCTGGGAACAAACAGGGATAATCAATTCTCAGCAGGCATAAGTATTCAGCACTCGATACTGGAAAGCGACAGGATATATCCTACTGTTTCCACCGTTGATCAATCATTCACCAACCTGCTGCCGAATTTGCAATGGAGCAGAAAAGTTTCGGCCCGCAGCAGTTTCAGGTTGTTTTACAGGGCCAGTACCAATTTTCCCAGCGTTACTCAATTGCAGGATGTAGTGAATAACAGTAATCTTTTAAGATTGAGTGTGGGAAATCCCGGCCTGAAGCAATCTTATAATCACTTTTTATCCGCCCGTTATACTTTTACTAATACACAGAAAGGGCAAAGCCTTTTTGCCAATATCTTTTTGAATGCACAGCAGAATTATATTTCCAGTGCGACGTATATTGCCACTGCCGACTCATTGATCCAGCAGGGGATAACATTGAATAAAGGTTCGCAGCTGACCAAACCTGTAAATCTTGACGGGTATAAGAGTTTTCGCTCTTTTGTTACTTTCAGCCAGCCGGTCAAATTCATCAAATCCAATATTAATTTCAGCACCGGCTTCTCATATTCAAAACTGCCGGCTTTGCTTAACTATGTCAAAAGCATGACCGATAATTATACTTACAATACAGGCATTGTCATCGCCAGCAACATCAGTGAGTATATTGATTTCAATCTTTCTTACAATGCGAATTTCAATACCGCTAAAAGTTCAATAGAAGGAAGTGCGGTTACCAAATACATCAATCAGGCAGCAGGGTTACAGTTTAATTTATTATCCAAAAACGGATGGTTCCTCCAGAACGATATCAGTAACCAGTCATATACAGGTATGAGTGATGGATTTAACCAGAGCTTCTGGTTGTGGAATGCAGGTGTTGGTAAGAAATTCCTGAAGAAAAAGCAGGCGGAGTTAAAGCTGTCAGTTTTCGACCTGCTCAAGCAGAACCAGAGCATTGTCAGGACTGTAACGGAAACCACTATACAAGACTCTCAAAGCCGGGTACTGCAGCAGTATTTCATGCTCACCTTCACCTATAGCCTGAAAAACTTCGGAAAAGCCAATACCAATCAGCGGAGAGACAACAGGGACCGGATGCCGATGTTCTAAAGTGAAGTTCTTTTATTAACATTGCCCCGCAAAATGCAGGCAGGATTTTGCGTAATATCGTTTCAGGCAAAAATACAAGCGATTGGATGAAAGAATATTGGTAGAACGATTGAAGCAGGGCGATGAGGCTGCTTTCAAAACCATTGTTGACACGTGGCAAAATATGGTTTATAATACGGCGCTGGGTATAGTCCAGAACGCGGAAGATGCCGAAGATATCACCCAGGAAGTTTTTGTGCAGGTGTACCAGTCCATTAGTTCTTTTAAAGGAGAATCTAAATTTTCCACTTGGTTATACCGGATCACGGTCACCAAATCGCTGGACCACGAAAGGAAAAAGAAACGGAAGAAAAGGTTTGGTTTTGTCCGCAGCCTTTTTGGAGAGCAGAATGAGGTAGTTGTGAACCCGCCTGATTTTAATCATCCCGGGGTAACATTGGATAGTAAAGAAAATGCTGCTATTTTGTTTAAGGCAATTGCTGATTTGCCGGAAAATCAGCGGGTAGCCTTTACCCTGAATAAGGTGGAAGGTCTTAGCTATCAAGAAGTAAGCGAGGTAATGAAAACCACGGTCTCGTCGGTGGAATCGCTGATGCACCGGGCCAAGAACAATTTGCGGAAGAAATTAGAAGACTATTATAACCAGGAAAAATAGCACAAGTTTTAACCCCTGTGAACGTCTAAAATTGAGGTTATGAATAAACGATCAGATATTGAGAATAAAGTAAATCAAGCCCTGCAGAGCCTTGATGGGATTCAAAGGGCTGAGCCTGTTCCGTTTCTTTATACCCGTGTCAAAGCAAGATGGGAGAGGGAACAGCATAATATCTGGGAAACTGCAGGATCTATGCTGGCCAGGCCAGCTATTGCTTTTGCCGGTTTGTTCCTTATTCTGGCCGCGAATGCATATATCCTTTTTGAAAAGGATTCCTCTGTTCAGCCATCTCAACCTTCAGCTTATTCTGCCCAGCTCACAGAAGAAGAATATGTGCTGACTGCTGCTAACAACACCAGTTATGATTACGAAAACATAGAACCCTAATGAGCACTTCAAAAAACAGATCGCTTGTTTTTATTATCATCGCCCTGTTGCTGACCAACATAGGTGTACTTGGCTATTTTCTGTGGTTCAAAAAACCCCCACAGAAACCTGGCAATAATGATCGCCACAACTGGATGATCAATGCGCTCCAGAAAGATGTCGGTTTTACCGATCAGCAGATAGCGCAATACAAAGAACTGAATGATGACCATTGGAAAAAGATCAAACCAATGTTCGAAGATATACGCAAAAGTAAGGACAGCCTTTTTAAATTGCTTAGTGATGAAGCGGTCAGCGATTCTGTGATTACCCAACAGGCAGAGGTGGTGGCGCAAAGGCAAAAAGCAATAGACCTGCAGGCATTCAGCAATTTTAAAAAGATACGGGCATTGTGTACGCCCGAACAGCGTGTTAAGTACGATTCATTAGTGCAACGGCTGATGAGAAAAATGGGTAAAGCTCCTAAGGGGGAACAAAAGAAAGAAGAGAAGAAATAATTCTTAATTACAATAAATTCTGATTCATGAAAAAGATGGTCCTTCTATCTGCCGCAATAATGATTATCGGCTCAATAGCTGTAAATGCGCAAGGCGGCGGTTTTCAGCGCCGTACTGTTGAAGAAAGGGTAAAAGCAGTAATGGAAAAATTTGAAGCATTCAAATTAGATGCGGCCCAAAAAACAGAGGTAGATTCTATTTTCACAAGATCTTTCAAAGCGCAGGACGCTAAAAGAGAAGAGTTAATGGCCGGTGGCGGAGGCGACCGTGAAGCAATGCGTGCTGAAATACAAAAACTACAGGCAGACAGGGATGATAAACTTAAAAAAGTTTTAACCGAAGAGCAATTCAAAGAATGGAAAGAAAAGATTGAACCGTCCATGCGACCACAGCGTCCACAGGGCGGCGGTGGTGGAAACAATTAATAAGTTTTCACCCAATGTACCCACCCGTTGTGCTTAACATGGCAACGGGTTTTTTATTGTCCCATCCATTCTTTAAAGGAGGCTACGTTTTCCTGGCTGATAATGACATCTTCGTTGATCGCTGGTTCCACCTCCAGTTGAAGCTTGCTTTTAGGGTAGCTCTTTATCTTCTTTATGGCGCTCAAATGGACAAGATATTTTCTATTCACACGATAGAACTGAGCCGGGTCTAATTGCTTTTCTATATCAGCGAGAGATTGATCCAAAATGAACTTCTGATTTTTATTATCGACCATACAGACCAGTTTATGTGCTGCATAGAAGTAAGCAATATCATCTGTTTTGACACTGATGTAATCTGTCCCTCTTTTTACGAGGAACCTTTTTTTATATCCGTTACCTGATGGCCGCTGCCGCCATTGCTGCAATTGCTGAAAACCGGCGGCAAAATGCTGTTTTAATTTATCATATTTATTTAATGCTGTCTCCAGTTTATCCTGCTTAACAGGTTTTAGCAGGTAATCGATACTGTTATGCTCAAATGCTTCCTGCCAGTATTCATCAAAAGCGGTACAGAAGATGACCGGGCTGCTGATCGTTACCTTATCAAATATTTTAAAGGAAAGGCCATCGCCTAATTCAATATCCATGAACACTAATTCAGGCATGGGGTTTTGCTGCAGCCAGTCAACCGATGCTTTTATACTGTTTAATACAGCAACTACCTCTATTGCAGCATCAGCTTTCTGAATGGCTTTCTGCAATTTCTCTGCCGCAGGCTTTTCATCTTCAATGATGATCACTTTCATGTTTATGTGATTTTCAGTACAGGTAAACTCACAGTAAATTGATCTTCCTCCTCTTTAATGACGACCTCCTTGTTGGTTGTCAATTTATATCGTTCTTTCAGGTTTTGCAAACCGATCCCGGAGGAAGTTTTTCTTACTACTTTTCTTCTTTTTGTATTATGTACTGCTAATTCCTGGTTTTTCATTTCTATTTCCAGTAGCAGCGGTACCGCTTCTGAAAATTCATTATGCTTGATGGCGTTCTCCGCCAGTATCTGCAGCGAGATCGGTGGCACCAGGCATTGGTCAAGTTCGTTTTCCGGTATAGCCATTTTTAACTGCACTGCTTTTTCAAAACGTATCTGCAGCAGGATAAAATAGCTTTTTAAAAAATCAACTTCTTCCCTCAAAAGCACCAGGCTCCTTGCTTTGTTTTGCAGAATGTACCGGTAAACGTCCGCCAGGTTATCGTTGAACAGTTTGGCTTTATCGGGTCTTTCTTCTATCAGGTGACTGAGTGTATTCAGTGAATTGAAAATGAAATGCGGATCTATCTGGTTTTTCAGTGCTTCCAGTTCAGCTTCGGCTTTAGCCCTTTCCAGTTGTTCGTTGCGGATCATTTCGCTTTCTGATTCTTTAACCAGGAAGACGGTTTCATACACATGGGTGATAAAAACAACCGCGACCAGGATGATCAGGGTTGAGTTTGTAATGATGTTCCAGTTGGCGGGCTTTTCTGAGAATACTTTATACCAGCCTACTAATAACAGTACGCTGACAGGAACAGTATAAAAGATGATAGAAAGAATAAGTACGGCTATCTTTTGTACAGGTTTGTTGATCCAGTCGAAATAACTTCTCAAAGAAAGATACAGGAAGCGATTGCCCTCCCATATTATAAAAGCGATCAGGATCGTATAAAGGAAACTTAACTTGATCTGCCAGTTGGAAAAATTCCGGGTATTGATCATCCCGGTGATCAGCGGAATGGCAATCCCAAAGAATGGTATCAGTATCAGGCGGAAGCCGATATCGTTCAGCCGGAAGTCCGGGTTCTTTCCTGTCGCCCTGTTTTGTATGTTCATCCCTTGCTTTTCCAAGATGGGTCACATTTCAATTGCGGGGTAAAAATTATACAATAGTTTAGATAAACAACTTTCTTTTATCAATAAAACAGATCGTTTATGGATATGAGTACAATTAACTGGCTGGCCGTGCTGGTAGCAGGCATTTCATCTTTTGTTGTCGGGGGTATCTGGTATTCTCCGGGTTTATTCGGCAGGGCCTGGATGAAGGATAATGGGCTGACGGAAGAAGACGTTAAAAAGGGAAACAAAGGGAAGATATTTGGATGGACATTTATTTTTTCACTGCTGATGGCCGCTAATCTTGGAATGTTCCTGGTTGACCCGCCATCCACATGCCCGGAAGGATGCGGTATCAAGACCGACATAACCTGGGGTGCATTAGCCGGCTTTTTAGCGGGTATCTGGACCTTTTGTGCTATTGCTATACATAGTTTGTTTGAACAAAAACCCTGGCGGCTTATACTGATCAATGGGTTTTATAGCGTAGTGGCCCTTACATTAATGGGCGCCATCATTGGTGTGTGGCGATAATCAGGGATAAAAGCAACAGCCAATAAGAGAATGGTGTTGTCTTACGGCAAACTACTGGTATGAAAAAGACATTAATCCTCATTGTTGCGATATTATTAGCATTTTTTTCTTTTTCACAACTTCCCTGCAGCAGCCCCGTCTATCGCCAGTTTGATTTCTGGCTAGGAGAATGGGAAGCATTTGGGCCTAAAGGCAGCAAGGCCGGAGATAGCAGGATCACTATAATACTTGACAGCTGTGTTGTGCTGGAAGAATGGACCAGTGCCGGTAAGCAAAACGGCCTCGTCTATGCCGGTAAAAGTTTTAATTCCTATAATGCCGGCACTAAGCAATGGCAGCAAACCTGGACCGACAATACCGGAAATACTACAGAGTATCTACGAGGAGAAGGGAGCGAAGGAAGGATCGTTTTCTATGCTGATAAAGTAGCAGGAAAAAATGGGAAATTTTTTATGAGGAGGCTGACCTTTACAAAAACGGACAATGATAAGGTAAGACAGCTGGGCGAACGCAGTGATGATGAAGGAAAAACGTGGACAACAGAGTATGACCTGGAATACAGGAGAAAGAAATGATGACAGTACACTGCTTTGTTAATTTAAATACGGAACTTCATTGCCGCGGTTCAAAATTGTCCATCTGAAAAAAATTGCTGTATGAAAAAAGCATTTCTATTATCGGCATCACTCATTTTTGTAATGGTTGCTTATACGCAAATGGACCTGCCACCAAGTGGCGGCAATCCCCGTGCAATGATCACCGAAGAAGTAGGTATCACCGACATCACTATTAAATATTCGAGGCCGGACGTAAATAAACGGGAAGGAAAAATATTTGGTGATGGTAACCGGGTGCCATATGGATTTAAAGAGCAGAATTTTGTAACAGGAAAAAACGATGCGCCCTGGAGGGCCGGCGCTAATGAAGCTACCACTATCGCATTTGAGCATGATGTAAAAGTGGAGGGCAAAGATATTAAAGCAGGTACCTACGCTTTGTTTATGGCAATGGGTGCTGACAATGTAACCCTGATCTTTTCCCGTCAATCAGAAGCATGGGGCAGTTTTAGTTACGACCCAAAAGACGATGTATTAAGGGTAGATGTAAAACCCATTGTGTTGGACAAAAGTGTGGAGTGGCTGAAATACGAGTTCGTCGAACACAAAGAAAATGGCTGTACCATAGCAATGCAGTGGGAGAAAATATCTGTCCCTTTTAAAGTGACGGTGGACGTAGATAACATCGTTATTGCCAGTTTAAGAAGAGAAATGACAAGCAGAAAAAGTTTTGTACCGGCACTAGAGTTGCAGGCTGCTCAATATTGCTTAAACAAAAATATCAATCTTGACGAAGCGTTGGCATGGAGTAAAAATGCGATCGATGGGCCGGGCGGACAAAAAACCTATATCACTTTGCGTAACCTGGCTACTGCTTATGAAAAGCTAAACCGTATTCCTGAAGCGGACTCGTCTATGAACGAAGCTTTATTGATCGCCACCGCCAACCAATATACAGCATACGGCAGGCAACTTATCGCTCAAAAAAGAGCAGATAAGGCAATGGAAGTTTTTAAAGCCAGCCAGAAAAGATATGGAGACATATTCGGTGTCAATAATGGATTAATGAGCGGGTACAGTGCGGCCGGGGACTTTAAAAATGCATTGAAATATGCAGAAAAGGCGATGGCACAGACGCCTAACGATGCTGCAAAGAGAACATTAGAAGGGCAGATAGCGAAACTGAAAGATGGGAAAGATATTAATTAGCCCGGTATCATAAATGTATCAATCAATAATTTAAAATATGAAAAATGCTATTAGCTGGTTTGAGATACCGGCATCAGACCTTGTACGAGCTGCAAAGTTTTACGAAACGATATTTAATACCAGGCTAAATCCATTAGACCTGCCCAATATTAAAATGCGGATGTTTCCGATAGAAGACATGATGGGAGTAGGAGGCGCTGTAGTGGACAGCGGTGGCTTTCATAAGCCATCTGCTACCGATGGCCCGCTTATCTACCTGAATGGTAATCCCGATCTGCAGATCATCTTGGACAGAGTAGAAAAAGCAGGCGGAAAGATCATGGTGCCCAAAACGGAGATATCTCCTGAGTATGGTTTCATGGCTGTGATCATTGATTCGGAAGGAAACCGTATTGGCCTGCATAGTGTTCCTGTATAATAAATCCTTTCCTATGGCTTATAATGAAAAGTTAGCCGCTCGTATGCGGGAGATCATCGCCGAGTCGCATAAAAAGGTAGAAGAGAAGAAAATGTTCGCCGGACTTTGCTTTATGGTCAACGACAAAATGTGTATTGGGGTGCATGAGGACAGGATCATGGTCCAGCTGGACCCGGCAGTGTTTGACGACGTAATAGAAAAGGAGGGTTGTGAACCCATGAATTTTACCGGAAAAGTAATGAGAGGGTTTGTATTCGTTAATGAAAGTGTCCTGAAAACAAAAAAGCAACTTGATTATTGGGTGCAGCTAGGCCTTTCCTTTAACAAATTTGCCAAATCCTCAAAAAAGGCCAGCCAAAAACCAGCAAATAAAAAGTGAGAAATATTGAATCGGACATAGTGATCGCTGTTTCCCCCGAGAAAGCAATACGTGCATTTACTGATGCAGCATTACTGAAAGGTTGGTGGGGAGTAGAAATGAGCCTGATCGAATTAAAGCTAGGGGGCATTTATACATTGGCATGGGCTATTACAGGGCAAGGTATCAAGTATGTTTCAACCGGAATTATCAAAGAGTATGACTACGCCGGGCTGCTCCATATAGAAAAATACATTTACCTTAATGCCGAACGATCATTTCTTGGCCCCCAGGAACTTAAAATAAAAGCAATATCCTCAGGTACAGGGTGTAAACTATTTCTTACACAAGGTCCCTATCCTGAAAATATCCATGCTGACTGGGATTGGTTCTATGAAACCGTGACAGATGCATGGCCTAAAGTATTGGTTACATTAAAAACTTTCCTGGAAGAAAAATTTGTATAATGACGTTCGACATAAACAGATCATATGAGATATTGGACCGGACACCGGCTGTATTACGCACATTACTTGCTGACCTTAGCGATGAGTGGGTAATGAATAATGAAGGACCGGAAACCTTTTCACCCTATGATGTGATGGGACACCTGATACACGGAGAAAAAACAGACTGGCGGGAGAGAACCACTATGATATTGGAACACGGAGTATCAAAAACATTTGTCCCCTTTGACCGGTTTGCACAAACTGAAGCAAGTAAAGGAAAAACCCTTCAGCAATTGCTGCATGAATTTGAAAGATTACGAAAGGAGAATATGATATGGTTCAGATCATTGAACTTAACCGAAGGGGATCTTGATAAAAAAGGACTGCACCCGGTGCTTGGACAGGTAACACTGCGACATTTATTATCCGCATGGGTGGTTCACGACCTGACGCATATTGCACAAATAACAAGAGTAATGGCAAAACAATATAAAGAAGAAATAGGGCCGTGGACAGAATTTTTCAGGATACTGAATTTTTGATATGATGCACCAAAACCGATAAGTATGCTTTCCAATTTTTCATTCTGGATCTGGGGAACGATCATTGCACAACTGCTTACTGCCTTCTTTCATTCGTTGAGTTTTATTTCTCCTGCTAAGCCGCGCAACGATATGGAAAAACAATTAGTGGAGATCACGACAAAGTATAAACTTGACATGGGGGGCGGCATCAAGCGGAGTTTTTACAGCCTGTTTATAGGAGTAAGTTCCTGTTTCACCTTGATCTTTATCCTTGGCGCCGCCCTGAACTGGTATTTTTTGAAAGCGGGCATCAATGGGGAAGTGTGGAAGGGGTTTTTGCTGATACAATTGGCCACTTATGGTATAGTATTTCTTTTGCAGGTAAAATTTACTTTTTTGCCACCTGTTATTGTTACAGGTCTTGTCTTTCTTTTTCTGGCCGGTACTTATTTCCTTGCAACCTTGCCTGCGTAATGAAAAAAATGTAGCTTCATCTATATGAGAAAACATGACCTACAGGATTCATATACCAGCTGCTTTATCTTTTTTCAGTGAACACTTTTTATTATGAGGCTACCAGGCAGAGCACACAATGAGAAATTTTACCCGATGGTTCTACGGACCTGCTGATAGACCCGACGGCCCCCAAAAAGCTTATGCAGACCTAATGAGAGAAATAATTTACCATCATTCAACCAGCTACCAAAGAGCGTCTGGATGTGGGGTAAACATAAAACGTGTTGTTCCGTTTGGTAATGTAACGGCTGCCGGCAGCCGGAATGCGATGTGTACACACCGGATCAAAATAGAAGGTGAAAAAGGAATTAATAAAGATTTGATCAATTGGATCAAGCAAGCTTATGATCAGGCGGAGTAAATTATCAAAACATATTAAAGGATTTATATGAAAAAAACCTGCGTAGTATTTTTTTTGGCCGTAATATCCTTTTCAGGTTTCGCACAAAAGGGAAAATATAAGATCGTCTATAATGTATATTACGATACCACCAATGGCAATTATGAGATATTTATAATGGATATGCAGGGAAAGAATCAAAAAAATATAAGTAATTATATCGGTCTCGACTGGGTTTACAGGACATACAAGGACAAGATATTTTTTATCAGCGACCGTGACACTTCCTGCAAGCGATGTTACAAGTTATACGAAATGGACCAGGAGGGAAATAATGTAAAAAAGATCAGTGACCTGGTTCTGGAAGATAGCTGGATGGATACACGCAATGGTAAAGAAATGATCGTTTCTGGCAGGATTGGGAGAGAAGTTCGCGTGCAATTGTTCCTGTTAAACCTGGCTGATGGGTCCTATAAGCAACTGACACACGATACCACTGGTTATTATGTTGACCCGCTTTTTTTACCGGATAGTAAACAGGTTGTTTTTCGTTACCGCTCTGACAGAAGGAATAGGTATATGAAAACAGAACTATACATAATGAATGATGATGGCACCGGCATGCGGCAGCTTACACATTATCCGGATAACGACACCACCAACTCTTCCGGAGAATACCATGCGGGGCCACCGCGGTGGAACCCCGAAGGGAAATTTATTAGTTATATGTCTTTTCAGAAAGGGAAATTCGAAGTATATGGCATTACACCAGATGGTAAAAAGCAGTGGCAGATCACTAATGGTAAAAACGCTTCAGGCTGGCATGACTGGACACCGGATGGGAAATGGATGGTGGTCGATATTTCAGTACCCGGAAAGAAGGTATATGATATTTATCTGATGAACACTAAAACTCAAAAAATGATTCCGCTGGCAAACACCTGGAGATACGAGCAGGCGCCTTCTTTTGTTGAAGTAAAACGGTAAGTAACGAATAAAGCATCTTTTACTTGTAGTAGTATTTGTGATTGTATGCCAGAGTCCTGGCAAAGAAACAGAATGTGCCGGCGCAAACATTGATCGGGGAGCGGAATGATCTTTCCGTAAGGATAAAAGGTAACTCAAAAACAAATCTGTTTCAAATGAACAGCTTGAAATATGCCGTTCAAAGCAGGAATAGCGGCTGAGCACTATTCCTGCTGGTTAATTATGGTAAATAATTTTTCAGCATCACTTTTATTAAACAATTGGGTACCATCATTCATAGTGGCAGCGCTGCCGCAAGCTACTCCAAACCGGATCGCTTCTTTCAGCGATCTGTTTTTCTGTAATGCATAGGTAATACCGGCAACCATACTATCCCCGGCACCTACAGTACTCTTTTTTTCCACCGGGGGAGCCTGAACAAAGTATCGTTTATCACTGCTAACCAGCCAGGCGCCAGCCGCCCCCATTGATACTACAATAAGTTCAGCAAAACCATCTGTAATGGCCTGTTGTGCGGCATCCGGCACCTCATTTTTATCAATCCATCCTACATTGAGCATTTTACATAGCTCGCCGATATTGGGCTTTATCATGTATGAGTGTTTTCCTTTCAATGCCTGTAGAGCAGATCCACTGGTATCTACAATACATTTGGCGCCAACAGCCGCAGCATTCTTTACGATCAGTCCGTAGAAATAATCAGGTAAGCCAGGAGGAAGGCTGCCGCTCGCTACTACATATGTAGGAGTAAAAGAGCGTATCTGGTCCACTAATGTTTTTATGGTTTCCTCCTGTACTTCCCTTCCGGGGAAAGTAAACCGGTACTGATTGTTGGCAGATGTTTCCAGTACAATCCAGTTCTCTCTTGTTTCTACTTTCGTATCAACTGCATGGAATAATATACCCTCCTCTTTTAATAAAGAGCACAACATGTTTCCATTGTGTCCACCCGCCGGGAATAAGGCTACGGAAGTGGTTTCTAGTTTTTGCAGCGCTTTACTGACATTAATGCCGCCACCGCCGGGTTCATTCACTACTTCTGTACATCGTAACTTACTTTCTGGTTTTATTTTTTCTACTCTTGAACTTTTATCAATACAAGGATTAAGGGTGACAGTGAGGATCATTTGTTGATTATTAATTAAACTTATTTTTATTTCCGGCGTAAAACAGTAATACCCCCCTCTGGTAAACTATAACAATAAACAAAAGCCAGGTACGTATTATTGAGAATACAATGACGAAATAACAATTAGTGCGCTTCCAGCCAATTCTTACCCTCTCCGCATTCTGCAATAACAGGTACGCCGTTGGAAAGCGGCATAGCTGATTGCATACATTCAATGATCAGCGGTTTCAGCTCTTTTACTTCTGACTTCAAAGCGTCAAATACCAATTCATCATGCACCTGCAGCAGCATTTTACTTTGCATATTTTCTTTTTTCATGGCGGCATATACTTTTTGCATCGCCAGTTTGATCATATCGGCAGCTGTTCCCTGTATTGGTGAATTGATCGCATTTCTTTCAGCGAATCCGCGAACCGTAAAATTGGCGGAATTAATATCTCTCAACCATCTTTTTCTTCCCATCAGCGTCTGTACATAGCCATGCTCCCGGGCAAAATTGATAGTGTCATCCATATATCGCTGTATTCCCGGGAACTCTTTCTTGTAATTATCAATGATCTCTTTAGCTTCCGTTCTGGAGATACCGAGATTATCCGCCAACCCAAAGGCGCCTTGCCCGTATATAATACCAAAGTTCACACTCTTGGCCTTGTAGCGCATTTCTTTGGTGACGTCATCATCCAGTACACTATACACCTTTGCGGCAGTAGCCGTATGTATATCGGTTCCCTTTTTAAAAGCACCACACATATTTTTATCCCCGCTTATGGCGGCGACGATCCTTAACTCTATCTGAGAATAGTCAGCAGACAATAAAATATGCTTGCTGTCCCTTGGGATGAATGCCTTTCTTACCTCTTTACCTCTGTCAGTTCTTACAGGTATGTTCTGGAGATTGGGATTGTTGCTTTGTAAACGGCCAGTTACTGCAACAGCCTGGCCGTATGTAGTGTGTACCCTTCCCGTCTTCCGGTTGATCAGTTGAGGCAAAGCATCTACATAGGTTGATTTAAGCTTGGTAAGCTCCCGGTAGGCGAGAATATCATCAACGATCTGATGACCTTTGGCAGCCAGCTTCAGCAAAACATCTTCACCGGTCTGGTATTGCCCTGTCTTTGTTTTTTTAGCGGAAGGGTCAAGCTTCAGTTTATCAAACAATACTTCGCCTAATTGTTTAGGCGATGAAAGATTGAAACGTACGCCTGCTTGTTTATAAACGCTTTCTTCGGCTTTTTTTGCATCCTTTTCCAACTCTTTTGAATAGCCGGCCAGGAAGTCCACATCCACTTTAATTCCTTCATATTCCATATCCGTCAGCACTTTCACCAAAGGGTTTTCCACTTCATTAAAAACCTTTTCTACTTCTTTCTTTTTCAGCAACGGAACAAATATATCTTTCAACTGAAGGGTGATATCGGCATCTTCTGCTGCGTAGTCTTTGATCTTCTCTAATTCAACGTCCCGCATATTCCCCTGCGTCTTTCCTTTTTTACCGATCAGTTCTTCAATATGCACAGGTTCATAACCGAGATATTTAGCGCTTAAAACATCCATTCCTCTTTTACCGTCCGGCTCAATGACATAATGGGCCAGCATGGTATCAAATATATTTCCTGCTAACTCAATACCATACCACTTCATCACGAGCATATCGTATTTCAGGTTTTGCCCTACCCATATTTTCTTTTTATCACTGAATAAGGATTCGAAATGTGCCAAGACCTCGTTTGTTTTTTTCTGATCTGCAGGGCACGGGACATAGTATGCTTCCCCGGCTTTTACTGAAAAACTCATACCGACCAGCTCTGCATCATTTGCATCAATACCGGTGGTTTCCGTATCAAAGCAGATCTCAGTATGTTTCTTTAATTCTGTTACAAGTTTATTAATTGTTTTTTCGTCCGCAACAGCTTCATATTTGTGCGATGTATTATTGATATTTTTATCGGCCGTCAATGCATCCGATGATTCTCCTTTGTCTTCATCTTCCGGTTTCTGAGCTGTTGTCTCCACAATGTTTCCAAACAGATCTGTTTGTATGCCTTGTGGTATCTCTTTTTCTATAATGCCTTTTGATGGAGTGGCGATAGAGAATTCTTCTCCGAGTAATCTTTTTCCTAATGTTTTGAACTCCAGTTCTGCAAAAACCTCTTTTAGTTTTTCTTTATTCCATTCTTTTAGTCTGAAATCTTCTTCGTGAAACTCTACAGGCACATTGGTGATGATGGTTGCTAATTTTTTAGAAAGTACCGCCATTTCTTTTCCGGCCTTTACCTTCTCACCCATGGCGCCTTTTATTTTATCGGCATTTGCCAGGGTATTTTCCAGCGAACCATATTCTGCGAGAAACTTGGCAGCGGTCTTTTCGCCTACTCCGGGGATACCAGGGATATTATCAACCGCATCACCCATCATTCCGAGCATATCTACTACCTGGCTTACATCTTTTATATTCCATTTGGCACACACTTCTTCCGGCCCCATTATTTCGGCATCGTTACCCTGGTAGGCCGGTTTATATATTTTAATTTTTTTAGAAACTAACTGGCCATAATCCTTATCCGGGGTCACCATATATACTTCATACCCGGCTTTCTCTCCTTTTTTGCTTAATGTGCCGATAACATCATCCGCTTCATACCCATCAATAGCGATAATGGGGATATTGAATCCTTCAATGATTTTCTTTATGTCGGGAACTGCTGCGCTGATGTCTTCCGGTGTTTCCTGCCGGTTGGCTTTATAGTCTGCAAAATCGGTATGACGTTCTGTGGGTGCTGCCGTATCAAAACAAACAGCCATGTGAGATGGTTTCTGCTTGTTCATCAGCTCTACCAATGCATTGGTAAAACCAAATTGTGCGTTGGTGTTCTTGCCTTTTGAGGTAAGACGGGGATTGCGGATAAGCGCATAATAAGCACGGAAAACCAATGCAAAAGCATCCAATAAAAAAACTTTCTTTTCCATGCCACTAAGTTAACCATTTCGGTTATTGCGGCATGGGCAGCCTTAAAACACAAAAGCCCCGGTAAAAACCAGGGCTAGTGTTATCTAAAACTCTGCTTTGCTTGCTTAGTTTATGGAAAGGTTTGCAGTTTGTGAAGCCCCGCTGTTCCCTTGCACCGCAGTGGAAGTTTTGGGTTCGAGATATTTCTCCGGCTGTGCAACAGGTACAGTCCCTTTCACTGAGGCAGTTGCCTGCACGCTTTGTTCTGGCAGGCCGGCGCCCGGATTATCTTTATGAATAAAATTCAGGTAAAGTGCGAAGAACAGAAGATTGAATGCAAAGAAATTTACAACACGGCGGATACGACGTTTCATGGGTATTGGATTGATTCGGTTAAAAATATTGGTACCTCGTTCTAACAGCCAAGATAGACACACAAACCAGAGATGCAAATTCTTACAGGAGGTAATTAATAAAATTTCGAATATCTACTTTGCAGAATCTGGTAAAACTACGACTTACTGTTTTTTCATTTCGTCCAGTTGTTTTTGCAGGATGAACATTTCGTCCCTTAACCGGGCAGCTTCCATAAAATCAAGGTCACGGGCAGCTTTTTCCATTTTTTTCCTGATCCTGCTAACGGCTTTTTCTACCTGCGGAATGGTTTTGTATTCTTCCTGCTCCTCAGCTGCAACAGTTATCAGGTCCTCATCGGGAGCAATGGAATAAGGGTTGGCAGGATCATATCCTTTTATATCCAAAACGGATGTTTGTGCAAATACCTCTTTGGTTGACTTCTTGATTGTTTTTGGGGTGATGCTATGCTCAATATTGAAAGCGACTTGTTTTTCCCGGCGGCGATTGGTCTCATCAATCGTCTTTTGCATACTTTCCGTCATCGTATCTGCATAAAAGATCACAAGGCCATCCACGTTTCTTGCTGCACGCCCTGCTGTTTGCGTCAATGATTTTTCATTACGTAAAAAACCTTCTTTATCGGCATCAAGGATAGCTACCAGTGAAACTTCAGGAAGGTCCAATCCTTCACGCAGCAAGTTCACCCCGACCAGTACATCAATCTCTCCAAGTCTTAGCTGGCGGAGTATCTCTACTCTGTCAAGAGTGTGCACTTCGCTATGTATGTATTTTGATTTGATATTGATACGGTGAAGATATTTGTCCATTTCTTCAGCCATTCGCTTGGTCAATGTCGTGACCAATACCCGGTCGCCTTTGGTAACACGTTTATCAATTTCATCCAACAGGTCGTCTATCTGATTCACACTTGGCCGTATTTCTATAGGGGGATCCAATAACCCGGTTGGCCTTACGACTTGTTCTACCACTACGCCATCTGTTTTCTGCAATTCAAAATCATCTGGTGTGGCAGACACAAATATGGCCTGATTCAATAAAGATTCAAATTCATGAAAATTGAGAGGCCGGTTATCCAATGCAGAAGGTAAACGAAAGCCATAATCTACCAGTATCAGTTTCCTGCTCCTGTCTCCGCCATACATACCGCTAACTTGAGGAATGGTCTGATGGCTTTCATCTATTACCATCAGAAAGTCCTTTGGAAAATAATCCAATAAACAGAAGGGTCTTGTTCCCGGCCTGCGTCTGTCAAAGAACCTTGAATAGTTTTCTATGCCATTACAATAGCCCAGTTCACGGATCATTTCAAGATCATATTCCACCCTTTCTTTCAGTCGCTGTGCTTCTATCAGTTTGCCGGTAGTTTTAAAATATTCTACCTGGGCCATCATTTCATCCTGTATTTCATAGATCACCTGCTGCATGATGTCCTTTGGTGCTACATACAAGTTGGCAGGAAAAATGGCAGCATTCTCCATTTTACCTATCCGTTTGCCGGTGACCACATCCATGCTTTCAATTTCTTCGATCTCATCGCCAAAGAATGTAATCCGATAGCCATAATCAACATAAGGTAGATTGATATCAACCGTATCACCTTTCACCCGGAATGTCCCGCGGTTAAATTCTAAAGTAGTCCTGTTGTATAATGAATTCACTAAAGAATGAAGAAAGGCTTGCCTTGAAATAACCTGACCCTTATTAATGCGTATGATACCATTTTCATAGTCGGTAGGATTGCCCATGCCATAGATGCAACTTACACTCGCCACTACAATGATATCCCTGCGTCCGCTTAACAAACTGCTGGTGGCCCTTAACCGTAGTTTATCCAATTCATCATTAATAGAAAGATCTTTTTCAATATATACATCGCTGACGGGCATATATGCTTCCGGCTGGTAGTAATCATAGTAAGAGACGAAGTACTCAACTGCATTCTCCGGAAAAAACTGCCTGAATTCCCCGTATAACTGGGCCACCAATGTTTTATTATGTGTCAATACCAGGGTCGGCCTTTGTACATTCTGAATGACATTAGCTATGGTAAATGTTTTGCCACTTCCTGTTACTCCCAGGAGTGTCTGGTACTTTTCTCCATGAAGAACTCCTTCCGTTAATTGCCGGATCGCTTCGGGCTGATCGCCGGCAGGAGGATAGGGAGCGTGAAGTTTGAATGGCATAAGGGGAAATGCAATTTAATGAATATTAGATCAGGGCTCAATCAGAACGAAGGGGAATATAATATTACGTTGCGATGCTTTATCTGAGATCATCAGAGGCATAACTGCTATTGGCTCTCCTGGCAAAGTGTATAGAGGAACCAAACTGCACAGTGAGCTCAACCCTAAAATATATAAGTGTACTATTTGCTTCAACTTAACTGAATTGCTCATTTGAGCCTTGTTTTTCTGACTTTAATCACATGAAAACCTGACAATTGTCATTTACGACAACGAACAATCAATTTAGCTTACAGATATTTGATTTTCTTACTATTTGTAATATGACAGACCTCAAATTCTTGGTTAGTCTGGGAGCAAGGATCAAGGAATTGCGCATTGAAAAAAACATGACGCAAAACGAGCTTGCTATACAATGCAATTTTGAGAAGGCCAGTATGTCAAGGATAGAATCGGGCAAGACAAACATTACTGTGCTTACTTTACGAAAGATCAGCAAGGCTCTTGAAGTTGATATTGCAGAATTTTTCCGGGCCTGATTTTATTGTGTTTCCCGGAATAATAAGCCTGACAGTAAACAGTTTTCAGCGTAAAAGCCAATAGTTCATTTTGCCAATTGAATATCTGTACATGCAAAGGGCCTGCTCGCCGTATAATTGTAAAATCAATATGATCATGCTGTAAAAGGGAGATGGTTAATAAACTTAATTATGATGGAAGTTTCCCCGGCTTTTTGGTCGCAGATACTGACAGATCCTCCAATTTTTTCTGTGAGTTGCTGCGTCTGCCTGATATTGCCCATGAAAGTATGACCGCTGGCTGCGTAGCTTTCTTTTAGATTGGCAAGTACAACATTGCCCTGTAGTTTTGCAGAAATGCGGATGCAACAATTATCGGTATGACGGATGACTGTATTCAGCAAACTGCCGAATATAGCAGTCGGTATATGCTTATCTGTACATACCAGGATAGCTGAGGGAACATCGTTCACAATGAAGCTGCGTTTAAGGTTGGCTGCAGGTCGTGTATGAGCTGCAATACGACTCACCATTACCTGTAAACCAACTGAAGCTTCTTTTGTAGTGAAATCTCTATTCATAGAAAACCTCTTTTTGACTGTGTAAGGATTGCAGAGCGGATGCGGATCAGGCCAGGGCCGGGCTACCGTTTTATTGTCCCCGTTCTTATCCAAAATAAATAACGGGAATAACCCCAAAAAATAGATCAGGATATTGATATCAGGTAATGGATTTGTTTCTGAAACTGTAGTATTTCATCCACAAGCAGGAAGAAATAGTGTTCTTTTTGAGGTATCCGGCAGCCCGAATCGGGTACTTCAGATTTTTGAAGGCCCGGTTAAAACTTTGGGCCTCAAGCCAAAAATTTTTGTTTTTACGAAAAAGGCTGTAACATTGCAGCGGAGAACAGGAAGATTAGTTCGTTTCTCTCTTAGTTGGCACATCTGGTTTTTATCAATTCCTTTTACATAAACTCAATCTTTTTTCAAATTTCAGTGTGTTGATCTGGGTACAGTGTTAAACTTCAAGCTTTTTGTATGTATGATATTCTGCAACTGAACGATATGCTCGTTCCTGAACTGCTGGACATAGCCGAGCAGCTTAAAATTCCCAATGCCAAAAAATTAGACAAGCAAGGGCTTGTTTACAAGATTCTCGACAGCCAGGCCATTGCCGACTCAAAAGGCGCTGTTCCTGCAGAAGAAAAAGGAAAAAGAAAACGCATTATTAAAACTTCAACAGGTATCACTACAGAGGAGGCCGTAGTAGAAGAAAGCGGCGAAGAGAAAAAACCAGCAAAAAAACATCACATGCCCCCAAAGAAAGAAGACAAAGCCTCCCCGGCGAAAAAAGTACGTAAGAAAAATGAGGAAAAAGAGCATCCTGAGCAGGCAATGGAATCAGAAATGCAGGTTGAGGAAACAGCCATTACTGACCCGGTAGAAGAGGCTCCGTCTGACAATACTGAATCATCTGAAACGGCCGAACAGCGGGCCCAGAATAAAGTTTACCCTTCCCGGCGTGAGCAGAATTTTAATATCGAGTTTGATGGCGTTATATTGTCAGAAGGTGTACTGGAAATGATGCCTGATGGTTATGGTTTCCTCCGCTCTTCCGATTATAACTATTTATCATCTCCTGATGATGTATATGTTTCTCCTTCACAAATAAAATTATTTGGATTAAAAACAGGCGATACTGTTCACGGAGCAGTTCGTCCCCCTAAAGAAGGGGAAAAGTATTTTGCCTTACTAAAAGTAGATACGATCAATGGTAAAAAACCAGACGAGGTGCGTGACCGCGTACCGTTTGATTATCTGACACCATTGTTCCCTTTTGAGAAGTTGAATTTATTTACTACCCCTTCTGACTATTCTACCCGGATCATGGATCTTTTTACTCCAATTGGTAAGGGGCAACGTGGTCTGATCGTAGCTCAGCCAAAGACAGGTAAAACAATGTTGCTGAAAGCGGTGGCCAATGCCATTGCAGAGAATCACCCGGAATGTTACCTGATGGTGGTACTGGTGGACGAAAGACCGGAAGAGGTGACCGATATGGAGCGCAGTGTAAAAGCAGAGGTTATCGCTTCCACATTTGATGAACCGGCAGAAAAACACGTAAAAGTTTCGACCATTGCTTTGCAAAAAGCCAAACGCCTGGTAGAATGCGGCCATGATGTGGTGATACTGCTTGATTCCATTACCCGTTTGGCCCGTGCACATAATACAGTAGCTCCTGCCTCAGGTAAGGTATTGTCTGGTGGTGTAGAAGCTAATGCAATGCAAAAACCAAAGCAATTTTTCGGAGCGGCCCGTAAGATCGAAAATGGAGGATCGTTGACCATATTGGCAACCGCTTTGATAGATACTGGTTCTAAAATGGATGAAGTGATCTTTGAGGAATTCAAAGGAACCGGTAATATGGAGCTGCAACTTGACAGGAGATTGTCGAACAGGCGTGTCTATCCTGCTATTGATCTTACAGCCTCATCTACCCGCCGCGATGATCTGCTGCTGGAAAGGGATGTACTGCAAAGAATGAACCTGCTGCGTGTCTACCTGACAGATATGAATACTGAAGAAGCCATGAATGAGCTGTTGAAGCGTATGCGTGGCACCAAGAGTAATGAGGAGTTTCTTGCCAGCATGAATGGATAAATAATTCCTTTTTATAATAGCATTTTCACTGAGCACCGCTGGTAGTTTCCCGGCGGTTTTTTTATTGAAAAATCCATTCATTTTGCCCTTTCTTTATACAATGTAAATCATCGCTTTTCGTTTAAAAGTAAGTTGTCCAATCATCGCAACATGAAAACCCTTAAACTGACCGCTCTCTTATTGATCGCTCCATTTGCATTTTATGCACAATCATTGACTGGTCTATGGGTAGGTACTGTAAGTAATGACAGTAACACTGTTCGCAAAGACCAGTCCTTTGAGATCGTATTGACACAATACAGGGATAAGGTATTTGGCTATTCACGTGCTACATTCATTGTTAATGACTCATTATACTACATTGTCAAAAGGGTAAAAGGAACGGTCGAAGGGGATATATGTGAAGTAAAAGACGATGATGTGATCTCTCATAATTTTCCGCATAAACCGGATAAAGGTGTCAGGATGATCAGTACTTTTCGCTTCGATACACAGGATAGTGTTTGGCGAATGGACGGGAACTGGAAGACCAGCCAAACAAAAAGGTTTTATGCAGTATCCGGTAAAATGAATCTGAAAACCGAGCCTGACCTTGAAAAGTCTAAGATCATTCCTCATCTGGAAGAACTGAAGATGACAGAAGATATTGCCGTTTACCAGAAAGCCAAAAAGGAAAAAGAAATGCTGGCGACTAAACAGGTTGCGGAAAATATAAGAAAACCGGTTATAAAAGAAGAAAGGCCGCAACAGGTCATTGCAGCAAGGGATATCAAAAAAGAAGAGACCGCAAAAATCAATGTTAAGCCTGAGAGCATAAAAGTTACAAAGCAACCTTCTGGTGAAACTAAACCTGATACAACGTCAGTGGTTCAGCAAAAATCTAATACTATTACTGCAGAAACTGAAGTAAAAAAGGAAACGCCCTCACCGCTTATCGTTAAGGAAACAGTGAAAGAGGTTTCGCAGCCTGCAAAGAACGAACAGGTTATACCAAAGCAACAGCCGGTGCCGAAGGAAGAAAAAGCAATGACTGTCACTGCTAAAGAAATAAAAAGGGAAGAGCAAAAAGTACCCTTGAAACAGGAATCCCGCCGGCCAGAAACAGTACTAGTGACAAAACCTATTGAACAAACGAAAGTGGTGACCGATTCTCCTGTCAAAACTGAAATAAAGAAACCCGAACCGGTAGCAGTTGTTACTGAAATAAAAGAGAAACCACAAACAGCAACTATTGTTCAGGAGGTAAAGCCTGTCGTTCCTCAGGCAGCAACATTTGTTGCAGAAAGAAAAATAGCAGCACAACAGACAGTGTTTTTCAAATCAGATAGCCTTGAATTATCGCTGTATGATAATGGTGAAGTTGATGGAGATACTGTCAGCGTATTGGTTAATGGAGAATTGATCCTTGCCAAACAGGGATTAAAAGTTTCTGCCATCAAAAAAACCATTTATGTGCCTGCCGGTAAAATGGACTCTCTTACCCTGGTGCTGTATGCTGAAAACCTTGGAAAATATCCTCCTAATACAGGCCTGTTGGTTGTACATGACGGCGACGATACATACCAGGTACGTTTTAGTGCCGACCTGCAGCAAAATGCAGCTGTGATCTTCAGGCGTAAACAGAAATGACCTGCTGCTTGCTTTTGTTCGGTTAAATTATTTGCTGAAGCGTACTGGTCAAACTATTTTTACTTACCCATTAGACTGTTTTCTTCCTGTGCAAATTGATTTTCCAAAAAATAAGTAAAGCATACTAAACCCGGCTGTAATGGATCTTTCATTTGCTCAGAATACGATCAGCCAGTTCCAGCATTCACGTCAGTTTTATTTTATTATTACTGATAGTAATGGCGCCATTTTTTATGCAAACCCGTTATTCGAGCAAAGGTCAGGGTACACTACGGAGCAGCTTTCTCTTATTGGCATGGCCGGCATACTTGATCCCGGCGAACAAAAAAAATTCAATAATAATATCAGGGAATTGCAGGATACCGGGTTTGTTGTCATAAATACCAATTTACTGTTCCGTCACCCGGAAGGACATTGTTTCTGTATCGTCTGGGAATTGTCGCCACTGAGTAGTGGAAGGGATTTGAATGGCCCTATTCAATGGATAGGAACCGGAGTTGACAATACAGAAAAAGTAAAAACGGAAGAACCTTTACGGTTTCATGCTGGTTTGTATCAGAATATATCAGATGCTGTCATATCTTCTGACCTCAGTTTTAGGCTTACCAGCTGGAATAAAGGGGCAGAAGAGATCTATGGCTTCAGGGAAGATGAAGCGGTAGGTAAAAAGTTGATTGACCTGGCAGAAATGACCTATCATAATACAGGTCGGGAAGAGACCATAGAGGAAATTTTTTCAAAAGGCATATGGAAGGGTGAAGTCTCGTTTATCAGGAGAACGGACAAAACATTAAGAACCGTGCTGGCTACCATTACGCTTCAGTATAATGAAAATAATGAGCCGGTAGCATTGGTGGCAGTAAATAAAGACATTACTGAAAGAAAGAAGACGGAAGATCAGTTACGCCGCCAGGCTGCTATATTGGATAATGTATCAGACCTGATCATGTCAACTGATTTTAACCTTACCATTCTATCCTGGAATAAGAAAGCAGAAGAGATAGTTGGTTATTCTGCAGGCGAAGCTATAGGTAAGTTTCTGGGGGATATAATAAAACCTGATTATGGCACTACGACTACTGCGTCGCAAGCAGCAAAAGAGCTTGAAGAAACCAGTATTTGGCAGGGAGAGATCTCTTTTTTGAACAGGTATGGTATAAGAAAGCACTTACTTCATACAGCCACGTATCTGCTTGCTGAGGACGGCAAGCGTATTGCCATGATCGGCACGGGGAAAGATATTACAGAAAAAAAGGAGGCCGAAGAGCAACTGCTCCAAAGTGAATTATTTTATAAAAACCTGATCGCACATTCGTTGGATGGGGTATTGGTAACAAATGAACAGGGAAATATAAGATTTGCATCTCCTTCTATTACGGAAATACTCGGGTATGAGGCTGAAGAGACAGTCGGTACCTCTACATTTGACTATACACATCCTGCTGACAGGCCACTGGCTGTTTCTGCCTTTATGGATGAAGTGCAGGGAACACCTAAAAGAAGTTTTATCAGGGTACGCCTGCAAAAGAGGTCAGGCGAGTGGATATGGTGCATAGTGCGGGGGCACAACCTTCTCCAGAATTCTTATGTAAAAGGCGTTATTGTGTATTTCTATGATGATACGCTTCGTAAGAATGCTGAGGATGCACTGATAGAAAGTGAAAAACGCTTCCGTAATCAGGCGACTATTCTGCAAAATGTAACGGATGTGATCGTTACCACAGATCTCAATCTGAATATTACGTCCTGGAATAATATTACAGAAGATCTTTCAGGCATAACAGCGGAAGATGCTATTGGAAAACCTTACCATGAGATCATACCGCTGGACTTTTCTCCTTATACCCGGAAAGAGGTGGCAGAGATCGTTTTTTCCAATAGGGTCTGGCGTGGCGAAGTATCATTTGTTGACAGTAAAGGAGAAAAAAAATACAAGCTTCAGACCATTTCGCTTTTCCATGATGAAACAGGCAAAAGCGTAGGCATCCTGGCGATAGGCAAGGATATCACAGAAAGGAAAAAAATGGAAGCAAAACTGCAGGCGAGTGAATTTTTTTACCGGAACATGATCTTTCATTCGCTTGACGGAATTATTATGGTGGATACGGCAGGAAAAATAACTTATTGCGGCCCTTCTGTTACCAAGTTGTCCGGTTACGAAGCCGACCGCTTGCTCGGGCATTATATGTTTGAGTTTGTACACCCGGAGGATCTTATGGCAGCCAGCGAAGCTTTTGTGCTTGAACTGAACAAACAGTCGATACAGAATTACTTGTTTCTCCGGTTACTTCATTCTGACGGAGGCTGGCGGTGGTGTTCCGTAAGGGGCCACAACCTGATACATACGCCCGGTATCAATTCTATGGTTATTTATTTTACAGAAGAGACCAAGCGGAAAGCTATAGAAGACAAGCTCAGAGAAAGCGAGAAGCGTTTTCGTCACCTTATCAATAACCTGAATCTGGGAGTCATCCTGCTCGATAATAAAGGCGAGGTGTTAATATGTAACCAGGCTTGTTTCGATATTTCAGGGACCACCTCAGATACGCTGACAGGAAAAAACCTTTTCAATCAAAACTGGAAGGTGATTAATGAGAGTGGCAATGTGCTCTCCTTGCAAGAATACCCTGCAGCAGTAGCCATGCATACCAAAAAAACTGTCAGAGATGTTGTATTGAGAGTGATCAAAGGTAACGGAGATGATCTGTGGTTGCTTGTCAACGCTGAACCTGTATTAGATGAGGAAGGCAGCATTTATTATGTCATTTGCTCCTTTGCGGATATTACCGAGCAAAAGATCTTATCACGCCAACTCATTGAACAGGAGATTCAGAAACAAAAGCAATTGATACAGGCTACTATTGACGGACAGGAAAAAGAAAGAAAAGAGATTGGCCGCGAACTGCATGATAACATCAGCCAGCATATCACCACAACACGTCTTTACCTTGAGGTAGCCAGAGATAAAGCTGCAGACGATGTCCTTACGATGATCAACCAGGCGCATAAAGGCCTGCTGAATACCGTTAATGAAGTACGCCGGCTGTCTCAATCGCTGGTCCCTCCTTCATTGAGTGATATTGGGCTGGTCGAATCCATAGAGGACCTGTGCACACCGCTGAAAAGTACTCATGCGTATTCAATTAGTTTTCTGCACCAGCCATTTGACGAAGAAAAACTAGCGGATAACATGAAACTGATGCTTTTCCGGATCATACAGGAACAGATCAACAATATTATCCGCCATGCGGAAGCAAAAAAAATAGAGGTTAGCCTGCTGACAATACAGAATGAGGTGACCCTGGCCATCAGCGACGACGGCAAGGGGTTTGACCCCGTTGTGGTCAAAAAAGGGCTTGGCTTCGTCAATATGCGAAACAGGGCCGGACTTTTCGGAGGCAGGTTGGAAGTAGTTACCTCGCCCGGTAACGGTTGTATCGTGCAAGTAATGATACCCTTAGCGGACCAGCAGGCGTAAGGTCTTCTTGTAAGGGAAAAATCTCCTGCGGGATTTAATACAGTCATTTAAAGCCGATCGCCTACCTTTGCGGCTTCTTTCAGAGCATGAGCGATCCAATCAAGCACGAATGCGGCTTAGCATTCATCCGTCTGAGAAAACCTTTCTCGTATTATCAGCAACAATACGGTACCGTAATGTGGGGGCTGAACAAGCTTTACCTGCTGATGGAAAAACAGCACAACCGCGGACAAGATGGGGCCGGTGTAGCCATCGTAAAACTGAATGTGGAACCTGGCTATCCCTTTATGCACCGCAAACGCAGTAATGCCCCGCAGGCCATTGCCGATATTTTTCAGCAGATAGGAAAAGAAGTGGAAGAGCTGGAAGAATATCATCCTGGTATCCGCAACCATCCTGGACTGATGAAGGGGCATGTCAGCTTCCTTGGCGAACAGATGCTTGGTCATCTTCGTTATGGCACACAGGGAAAAAATAAACTGGAGTATTGCCATCCATTCATCAACAGGGACACTATACCTGCACGAAATCTCGCATTAGCGGGCAACTTCAATATTGTGAACTCAGATGAACTGTTTACGTTGATCGGGAAAGAACCGCATCCTAATGTACGCTTCAGTGATTTGGCGGCAATGATCGAACTGATGCATACTTTCCTGTGTAAGGAAGATGAGGCTTCTCCGCAGAAGATGGATATCAAAAAGGTATTGAAAAAGGCTCTCCCGTTATTTGATGGTGGTTTTCATGTAGGCGGAATGACAGGTAATGGGATTGGTTTTGTTTTTCGTGATGCACATGGTATCCGGCCGTCCTATTATTATATCAATGATGAGGTAGTAGTAGCTGCATCAGAAAGAGCAGCCATCAGGACTACTTTTAATGTCGGTGAAAATGAGGTAAAAGAACTGATGCCTGGCCAGGCACTGATCGTAAATGAGAATCATGAAATAGAGATTGTACAGATACTGGAACCCAAAGAAAGAAAGGCTTGCAGCTTTGAGCGTATCTATTTTTCGAGAGGAAGTGATGAGAAGATATATAAAGAGAGATCGGCTCTCGGTTATCATCTCAGCGAGCAGGTATTGAAAGCTATCGACCATGATCTGAAGAATACCATTTTCTCTTTTATACCCAATACGGCAGAAGTCGCCTTTTACGGAATGGTAAAAGGAATGGAGGATTATCTGGCTAAAGTAAAGATCGAAAAGATACTAAGCTGGGGCAAGGATTACGATGCCGAGAAGTTATCTGAAATGATCAATCGCCGGATACGGATTGAAAAGATCGCTATCAAAGACGTGAAAATGCGGACTTTCATTACGGAAGATGCCGGACGTAATGAAATGGTGCAGCACGTTTATGATATTACTTATGGTACTGTACGACCGGGGCAAGATACGTTAGTAGTGATAGATGACTCGATCGTGAGGGGTACAACACTGAAAGAAAGTATCATCAGGATGCTTTCAAGGTTAAAGCCGAAACGAATTATTGTTGTTTCTTCATCGCCGCAGATACGTTATCCTGATTGTTATGGTATCGATATGAGCAAGATGGGAGATTTCATTGCATTCAATGCTGCGGTCGAACTGATGAAAGAAAGAGGCAAAATGGATTGCCTGAAAGAGATGCTGGAAAAATGCAAAACACTTCAAAGAAATAATCAACTGCATACAGAGAATGTAGTTCAGCAGCTATACAAAACTTTCACGGCCGAAGAGATATCTAAAAAAATCGCTAAACTGATTACCCCGCCGGATATTTCTATTCCCGTCGATGTGATCTTTCAGAGTATTGAGGATCTCCATAAGGCCTGCCCCGGAAATCTTGGTGACTGGTATTTTACCGGTAACTACCCCACACCGGGTGGAAACAAAGTGGTGAACCGTGCATTTATGAATTATATGGAAGGAAAAAATGTAAGAGGATATTGACCATTACTTATACTTCAGCAGATCCTTCCGGCTTTTGATAAAACAGGTTCAGCATTTCTTTGGCCACTGTTATGGCCGGCGTTGTTCCGTTCTCTACCTGGTTCATTTTTAGAGATAGCAGTTTTTTTATGCCGGTATTATTGTAAAAATCTGCCTGCAGATAGTAAGAGATTGTTTCTCTCATCCAGGATATGTTTTGCTGTTGACGGTTGCTTTGAAAAAATCCTTTGCTTTTCATTAGTGTCTCATAGCGGATAATAATATCCCATATTTCCTGTATGCCTATTTTTTTCAGCGAAGAGCAGGTGACCACTGCCGGATACCAGCCGTTTTCGCCAGGTGGAAACATGTGCAGTGCATTCTGGTACTCTCTTTTGGCTAATTCGCTTTTTTGAACATTATCCCCGTCTGCCTTGGTGATGGCTATTGCATCGGCCATTTCCATAATACCTTTTTTTATTCCCTGCAGTTCGTCGCCGGCCCCTGACAACATAAGCAACAGAAAAAAATCCACCATTCCTTTTACGGTGGTTTCACTCTGTCCTACTCCCACCGTTTCTATTATGATAACCTCGAAACCTGCGGCTTCACACAAAAGAATAGTTTCTCTTGTTCTTGAGTGAACTCCTCCTAACATATCACCGGCTGCGGAAGGCCGTATATAAGCCAGCGGGTCATTGGCTAACTCTTCCATCCGGGTTTTATCGCCTAAAATACTTCCTTTTGACCGCTGGCTTGATGGATCGATTGTCAACACGGCTGTCTTTTTTCCCAGCGATGTAAGAAGCTTGCCAAACGATTCAATAAAAGAACTTTTGCCAACTCCCGGCACTCCGGTAACGCCGATACGCAATGAGTTTCCGGTATGGGGCAGTAGTTGCTCCAATACATTTTCTGCCAATACGTTGTCCGGGGGCAGCTTACTTTCAACAAGAGTGATCGCCTTACTTAGTAATATCCTGTCCCCTTTCAATATACCCGATACATATTGAGCAGAGTTTAATCTTTTTTTATAGAAAGAGACGCCCATCAGTTATGATAAATGTTATAAAGCTGTATGATTAAAAGCAGGTACTACGGATTCATCACATTATAATTTGCATCGCCAAAAAAAGAAAGATCGGTCAGTAGTTCAACAGATGATCTTTATAAGATAAAATTCAACCATAAAGATCAAAAGTATTGAATGAACGGGAATGTTGGAAAGAAGAGCAAAGAAATGATCGGATACTATGAAAGCTTTTTCTTCACCACACCCTCTGCCTGTTAACGAAGCTTCTTAGCTGACTATTGCCTTGCCAAAAACTGTCTGAAACAAGATTGCAACAGACGACCCGGTTAATATGACCGGTACCGGATATTACTTTTCCGGGTATGTAAATATGACAACATCAAACTACAATGTATATGGCACCAGAAACTAAAATAAAACAGTTATTAGATAAACGTGAAGAGGCCAGGCTTGGCGGTGGTCAGAAACGTATTGATGCGCAGCATCAGAAGGGTAAACTGACAGCAAGGGAGCGTATAGATATGTTGTTGGATGAGGGAAGCTTTGAAGAGTTCGACATGTTTGTTGCTCATCGCTGCAGGGACTTTGGGATTAATGATGAGAAATATCTTACCGATGGTGTTATTACAGGTTATGGTACAATTGATGGCAGGCTTGTCTATGTTTTTTCGCAGGACTTTACTGTTTTTGGCGGATCACTGAGCGAAATGTTTGCCAAAAAAATCTGTAAAGTAATGGACCAGGCCATGAAGATGGGTGCTCCGGTTATCGGTATCAACGATTCAGGTGGTGCACGTATCCAGGAAGGTGTTCAGAGTTTAGCGGGGTATGCAGAGATCTTTGAACGCAATATTCTTGCTTCAGGTGTTGTTCCGCAGCTATCGGCCATTTTTGGTCCCTGCGCAGGTGGAGCAGTGTACAGCCCCGCCCTTACTGATTTTATTGTGATGTCCAAAACAAACAGCTACATGTTTGTAACCGGCAGGAAAGTAGTGCAGACTGTAACAGGTGAAGTAGTTACCGATGATCAGTTAGGCGGCGCTATGGTGCATGCTTCCAAATCGGGAGTGTCCCACTTTGTGGCGGAAGATGAGCAAGAAGGAATATTACTTCTGCGAAAATTATTAAGCTACCTGCCTCAGAATAACCTAGAAGAGCCCCCCTACATCCCTACTTCAGACCCTATTGACAGATTGGAGGATTCTCTTAATGCTATTATTCCTGAAAGCCCGAACAAGCCCTATAACGTAAAAGATATTATTCACGCAATAGCCGATAATAAGGAATTTATGGAAGTGGGGCGCCACTTTGCGCCTAATATAATTACAGGCTATGCCCGTTTTGATGGAATGTCGGTAGGTGTTGTGGCAAATCAACCTAACTACCTCGCTGGAGTGTTGGATATAAACGCTTCCAGAAAAGCAGCACGATTTGTAAGATTCTGTGATGCCTTTAATATTCCCATCCTCACATTGGTGGATGTACCCGGTTTCCTCCCCGGAACAGCGCAGGAATATGGCGGTATCATTATACACGGAGCCAAACTCTTATATGCATATGGAGAAGCTACTGTACCAAAGGTTACTATTATACTCCGCAAAGCATATGGAGGCGCTTATGATGTAATGAGTTCAAAACATCTTCGTGGAGATATCAATTATGCATGGCCTACTGCGGAGATCGCCGTCATGGGAGCTAAAGGAGCGATCGAGATACTATACAACAAAAAATTAGCTGAAATAGAAGATACAACTGAAAGAGAAGAAGCATTTCGAAATTACGAGGAAGAGTATCAAACAAAATTTGCGAATCCTTATGATGCAGCATCCTATGGTTTCATCGATGATGTGATCGTTCCCCGTTCTACACGCTTCAGGGTCATCAGGGCCTTTCAGGCACTGGCCACAAAAAAGGATACGAATCCTCCTAAAAAACACGGCAACATTCCTTTATAAAAAACAGGCGATATGAAATTTTTTTTCAATAAACGGGAAGAAGCAAAAAATGGTCACGGGAAAGCTGAAGTATTAAAGCCGTCGCCTTCCGGTGAAATACATGTGCAAGAGGATGCCGGAGAGATTATATCAGTGATCTCTCTTGCCTTGCATATGCATGTAAGCCAGATGCGGGAATTTGAGGATACGATCATTACTATTCAGAAAGTAATAAAGCCCTATTCTCCGTGGAGTTCAAAGATATATGGACTGAGGCAGCGACCTGTTTGCTTCCGCGGTTCCTCATCAAGAATAAAATAAACGCTTAAAGAAGTAAAGATGAAACACTATAAGTTCAGGATCAAAGACCAGCAGTATAATGTAGAAGTACTGGATATTGATGACAACTTTGCCAAAGTCAATGTGAATGGAATGGTATATGAAGTAGAAGTAGAACAACAGTTAAAAACAACCAAGACGCCCACCTTGTTAAGGTCGCTGGCTGTTCCTTCTACCGATGTCACTCCTTCCACAGCGAAAACAGCCAGTCCTGCTACTCCTAAAGGAACAGGTACGATCAAATCACCATTACCGGGTAAAATACTTGACGTTTTTGTGAAACAGGGTGACCATGTTTCAGTAGGGCAAACCATCGTGTGCCTGGAAGCAATGAAGATGGAAAATAATATCAATACCGATAAGGAAGGGATTATCACTGTTGTTCATGTACAAAAGGGGGATACTGTGCTGGAAGGAAACCTGCTTGTTGAGATCGGTTAAATAGTGATGTACAAAATAAGTAATACTGCGGATCAAAATATGGCAGAACTGTAAACAATAAAATATTTCAATATGGATGCTATGACCATATTCTGGCTGTCATTCATTGCTCTCTTTTTTATTGTCTTCTTCATTGATATGTATGCAACAAATCATCGCTCGGGAAATATCAGTGTGAAGACCTCCCTGCGATGGACAGGGCTCTGGATATCTATAGCTTTGTTATTCGGGATGGCCATTTACTTATTCTTTCCCTCAAACCCCGGAAGTAATACAAACACGTCATCCACGATGATGTTCAAATTCATTTCAGGCTACCTGACGGAGTATTCATTATCTGTAGATAACCTGTTTGTTTTTATTATGATCTTTTCATTGATGGGCGTCCATGAAAAGAATCAGCCAAAACTGCTGAAACTTGGTATCCTGCTTTCGATAGTACTCCGCATCCTGTTCATTGTTGCAGGTATGGAACTCGTACAGCAGTTTCATTGGATCATTTATATTTTCGGTGCCATACTGATATGGACAGCTTATAAAATGGCATTTACCGGCGATGGAGAGCATGTGGACCCCCAGGAAAATTTTTTATACCGTACCGCATCAAAATTATTTCCTGTTGATCCCAACAAAGATGCGCCACACTTTTTTCATAAGATCAATGGCAAGTGGCATATTACCAGTATTTTCCTTGTATTCCTGGTGATCGGGTCAACCGATGTACTGTTCGCTGTGGATTCTATCCCTGCCATTATTGGCGTGATCAAAGAAGGCTCTGCCAGTGTGCTGACCGCCAAAGAGGAAGATTTTATAGCCATCACATCCAATGTATTTGCCGTAATGGGACTGGTCTCCCTGTTCTTTGCGCTTAAAGGCATCATGGGGATGTTCAGGTTCCTTCAGCATGGAGTAAGTTTTATACTCTTTTTTATAGGGGCAAAAATGCTGCTCTCCTCCGTAAGCACAGTCGAAGAATTTTTCTCGCATCATACATGGATATCGCTGGTCGTGATCATTTCAACACTGGCCTTGTCTATACTCCTGTCAATGGTGATCGCCGAGAAGAAAGAAATAGAACATCTCAAAGAAGAAGTGGAAGTATTGGAGGAAGAAGTAGAAGAACTGGAAGAAGAACTGGAAGAGGGCGGATCAATCATTGAAAGGACTGGAAAAAACTAATGACCATGAATATACAAGAGCTATTACCGGTATTATTTAATATAACGTGGCAGCATTTGCTAATGATCTGTGTAGGCATTGTGCTGATCTACCTGGCTATTGCCAAACAATACGAACCCACTTTATTGCTACCCATGGGATTTGGCGCAATACTGGTGAACATACCTTTAACATCGGCCATTACACAAATTGATCCGGAAACAGGAAAAGCAATCGAAGGGGCGTTGTCCGTATTTTATGAAGCTGGTATTGCCAATGAAGTTTTTCCTTTACTGATATTTATAGCTATTGGCGCTATGATAGACTTTGGCCCTTTATTTAAAAATCCTTTTTTACTGTTATTTGGAGCTGCTGCTCAATTCGGTATCTTTTTCACCATCATTGCTGCTACAACAATGGGATTTGATCTGAAAGAGGCCGCCTCTATTGGTATTATCGGGGCTGCCGATGGTCCTACCTCTATATTTGTTTCATCACGATTTGCCCCGGACCTTCTCGGACCAATATCTGTCGCAGCTTATTCGTATATGGCGTTGGTGCCCATCATACAACCGCCCGTGATCAGGCTGCTCACCAGCAAAAAGGAACGCCTTATTCGTATGGAGGGTCATCCAAAAACAGTTTCACGAACTGCATTAATCCTTTTCCCCATCATCGTTACAGTTATTGCCGGTATAGTGGCCCCTTCATCTATCGCTCTTATTGGCTTCCTGATGTTTGGAAATCTTATACGTGAATGTGGTGTTTTAAACAAACTTTCCCTTTCCGCACAGAATGAACTGGCGAGCCTTGTTACGATTTTGCTGGGTATCAGCATTGCCAGCACTATGACCGCCGAACGTTTTGTAAGACTGGATACCCTTATGATCATCGGGCTGGGACTGATCGCTTTTATTTTTGACACATTTGGCGGAGTGATGTTTGCAAAACTGGTGAATGTCTTTAGGCCAGAGGGTAAAAAAATAAACCCGATGATAGGAGCCTGTGGTATATCCGCATTTCCGATGTCAGCACGTGTTGTCCACAATATGGGACAAAAAGAAGACCAGTATAATTTCCTTTTGATGCACGCTGTCAGTTCCAATGTGGGGGGGCAGATCGGTTCGGTAGTGGCAGGAGGACTTATCCTTGCATTGGTTCCTTTATTATTATTATAAAAATTTTGTTATGGACCCGTTCAACGCAGCATTGAAAATAACTGCCATAGGAATGACAGGCATTTTCGCCTTTATGTTCATTTTCTATATTTCCATCCGGATAATTGATAAAGTCTTTCCGGGAGAAGCGCTATCCGGTAACTCGGCTTAAGAACAAAGTGCCCGATGGATCCTTTAATTATACTTTAAAAAAGAATAAATGGAACTGAATTATATTGAACATATCGGTATCGCGGTGAAAGACCTGCCATCTGCCATCGGTTATTATGAAGATATACTTGGCCTCAGGTGTTATTCAATTGAGGAAGTGAAAGATCAAAAAGTGAAAACTGCCTTCTTTAAAATAGGACAAACAAAAATTGAATTGCTGGAAAGTACTTCTCCTGACGGGCCGATCGGCAAATTCATAGAAAAAAAGGGAGAAGGGATTCACCATATCGCTTTTGCCGTAAATAACATAGAAACACAATTAGGCAATGCCGCCTCAAAAGGTATTCATCTTATTGATGAGAAGCCAAGAAAGGGCGCAGAGGGGCTTGAAATTGCGTTTCTTCATCCCAGATCAACCTTTGGAGTACTGACGGAACTCTGTGAGAATAAAAAGCAACTATGAAAAAGTAATTTTTGACTAAAACTAATCAACATGACAAACTACGTAACCGCCGACGAAGCAGTAAAACTGATAAAATCAGGCGATAGGGTGCTGGTGCAGGCGGCATCAGCCACACCCCAGACTTTGCTGAAAGCGATGACTGCAAGGGCAGCAGAATTGCGTGATGTAGAAGTAGTACATATCCACACGGAAGGCTTTGCGGAATATGCCGATCCGAAGTATGCAGAAAGCTTCCGGACAAGTTGTTTTTTTATCGGCGCCAATATGCGTAAGTATGTGCAGATGGGAAGTGCCCAGTACAATCCCGTTTTTCTGAGTGATATTCCCCATTTATTCAGGAACGGAACGCTTCCTATTGATGTAGTACTTTTAAATGTATCACCTCCGGATAAACATGGTTACTGTTCACTTGGAGTATCTGTTGATGTAATGGTAGGCGGGCTTGAGACCACCAAAACAATTATCGCCCAGATCAATCCTAATATGCCAAGAACAGCCGGTGATGGCATCATTCATATCAGCCGCTTTGATGCCTGTGTGGAAGTAAATGACCCTATTCATGAACTGATTCTCGGCGACCCCACACCTGAAGAAATAAGTATTGGTAAATACATAGCCGAAATGATAGAAGATGGTTCTACCCTGCAGATGGGTATAGGCGGTATTCCGAATTCAGTATTAAGCTGCCTGACCAATCATAAAGACCTTGGTGTACACACAGAAATGTTCTCAGAAGGCATCCTTCCACTGATCGAAAAAGGAGTAGTAAACGGAGCAAAGAAAAATGTATTGAAACGCATGATCGTCTCCGGCTTTGCAATGGGGTCAAGGAAGCTCTATGACTTCATGGATGATAACCCCATCGTATTGATGCGTGATATTGCTTTTGTGAATGACACCGCAGTGATACGCAGGAACCCGAAAGTAATTGCAATCAATTCAGCGATCGAGGTTGACCTGACAGGACAGATATGTGCTGACAGCATCGGTACTAAAATGTATTCCGGTGTGGGTGGGCAAATGGATTTCATGAGAGGTGCCGCCCTCTCTCCCGGTGGGAAAGCGATCTGTGCTTTGCCGGCCATAACCGGTAACGGGCTCTCCAAAATCGTTCCTGTATTAAAAGAAGGAGCCGGTGTGGTTACTACCCGTGCCCATGCCCAATATATCGTAACTGAATTTGGCGTGGCAGAATTAAAAGGCAGAAACCTTGCACAGAGAGCAAAGGCCCTGATAGATGTGGCGCATCCTTCCGCAAGAGAAACACTGGAAAGAGCAGCTCATGAACGTTTCGGAAGCAGTTTGTATTCCTTTAATGTCCATAGGCTAACAGAAGCTCATATGAATTGAGAATAATCAGGTTTCTGATAACGGTTTGTTTATAAACGAAAAAAGATTATCATGACAGGGCACGTTAAGCTTTTTCCGGAATTTGACGGGATAACTGCAAAGACCTGGAAAGAGATAGCTATTAAAGATCTGAAAGGGGGTGATTTTGATAAAAGACTTGTTTGGAAAACGGATGAAGGAATATCGGTTCAGCCTTTTTATACTGCAGAAGATCTTGGTTCAGTTCCGGTGATTCATAATAGCGAAAATAAAAACGGCTGGCTGAACTATGTTGAAGTTGATACGTCCGACCAGGCGGCAGCAAATAAATTCATCCGACGGATGATACCTTTTGCTATCAGCGGTGTATTGTTGAAGGTTGAAGATCCCGGAAAAATTGATTTCGATACCCTGCTCAATGATATTAACCCGGGGAAGATTCAAATCTCCTTTAAGTTACCAGAGCCCTCTCCTTCTCTTTTCAACGATTACTTTAAATTCCTGGCGTCTCGAGACATTGAATTATCAGCTGTTCATGGATTTGTTCAATCAGATGTACTGGAAACCTGGTCAATAACCGGGCAGGACCCGGATATTGAAGCCTTGGCAGAGCAAATAAGGATTACGTCGCAGGCCGAACATTTCCGGGGTTTGATGTTGAGTTCGCATTCTTTTGTCAATGCGGGTTCGGGTATCGTTCAGGAACTGGCTTTTACTCTTAACAAAATAACTGATACTGTTGAGCTGCTGGAGAAGGCAGGACTTGAAAGAGGGAAGATCATTGGGCAACTGGCGTTACACTTGGCTATTGGTGGCGATTATTTCTTTGAGATAGCCAAATTGAGAGCCATAAGACCATTGCTGGCAACGGTACTTGAACGTTATTCAGTAACTGTTCCGGTTGTTCCTGTTATCAGCTCCAGTTCTGGTTGGTCAAAATCATTGTATGACCCGAATGTGAACATGCTCAGAAATACGACAGAAGCCATGTCAGCCATCCTAGGGGGTTGTGATGCTGTCCTTATCCAACCTCATGACAGTACGTTTAAAATGCCGGATGAATTCAGTCACCGGGTAGCTTTGAATATCTCCAACCTGCTGAAGGAGGAATCCTATTTTGATAAAGTAGCTGATCCGGCTGCCGGTTCTTATTATATCGAAACGATCACAGCGAAGCTGGCGGATAAAACACTGCAGCTATTTAGTGAGATCGAATCAAATGGTGGTTACGTAGAATCGTTTGTTGAAGGGGTGATACAGGAAAAGATAGCAGAGCTGAAAAACAAAAAGGAAGACGAAACAGCTTCCAGGAGAAAGGTGTATGTAGGCACCAACAAATATCCGAACCTGCAGGAAAAAATTCCAATGGCCCTGGAGGCGTTAGCTGTTTCTGCAGATCGTGATATTCCGTTGCTACGGTCACAAAGAGCAACTTATTTATTCGAACAAATGAGGCAGCGGACCCAGCAACAGTTTGAGTTGACAGGGAAACTTCCCAAAGTTTATCTCGCTTGCTTCGGCAACCTTGCAATGCGCAAAGCCCGGGCCTCATTTGCTGCAGAATTCTTTGGAACAGCCGGATTTGAGATAACAGAAGAACACTTTTTTGATGATGCCAGGAAGGGAGCCAAAGAAAGTGCAGAAAGTGATGCAGACATTGTAGTGATGTGTTCATCCGATGTGGAGTATGAAACCGAAGGAAAAGTTTTTGCAGAAGCCTTTAAAGAGCATGCTGCAGGCAAGAAGTTGATACTGGCAGGCTACCCTGCTGAAATAATTGAGGCATTAAAACTGGCAGGGGTAGATGATTTTATACATGTGAAAACGAATGTGACCGGATTTATAGCTACCCTGCAGGACGAATTATTTGCTGTACAATAAAATCACAGGCAATGAAACCGGATTTTACTGATATAAGATTGATAAATAAGGAAGCATCAAAACCATACGCAGGAAACTGGACTTCGATATGGGATACGGCTGAGAAGATCGGAATAAAACCAGTTTTTGCTAAAGAGGATATATTACACACAGAGCATTTGAATTTTGGCGCAGGGCTGCCTCCCTTTCTTCGTGGCCCCTATTCCAGTATGTATGTTTTACAACCCTGGACGATCCGGCAATATGCCGGTTTTTCTACAGCAGAAGCATCCAATGCTTTTTACAGAAGAAACCTGGTAGCAGGTCAAAAAGGATTATCTGTCGCTTTTGATCTGGCCACGCACAGGGGATATGACTCAGATCACCCGAGAGTAGTGGGTGATGTAGGTAAAGCAGGAGTAGCAATAGACTCTATTCTTGACATGAAGATATTGTTTGACCAGATACCACTGGATAAGATGTCGGTGAGCATGACCATGAATGGGGCCGTGGTCCCGGTAATGGCATTTTATATTGTGGCCGCTGAAGAACAAGGGGTGAGCATGAATAAATTAAGCGGTACCATTCAGAATGATATTCTCAAAGAATTCATGGTGCGGAATACCTATATCTACCCACCCAAACCTTCCATGCGTATCATTGGTGATATATTCCGGTTCACCAGCCAGCATATGCCGAAATTTAACTCCATTTCCATTTCGGGCTACCATATGCAGGAGGCAGGTGCAACAGCAGATATTGAACTAGCCTACACATTGGCCGATGGATTAGAATATATCCGCACAGGAATTGAAGCTGGTTTGAAGATTGATGATTTTGCTCCCCGGTTATCTTTCTTCTGGGCTGTTGGGATGAACCATTTTATGGAGATCGCCAAGATGCGGGCCGCAAGGATGTTGTGGGCAAAGATTGTGAAGCAATTCAATCCACAGAATCCAAAATCCATGGCATTGCGTACTCATTCACAAACCTCGGGATGGAGCTTGAGCGAACAGGATCCGTATAATAATGTGGCAAGAACCTGTATCGAAGCAATGGCGGCTGCCTGTGGTCATACGCAGTCGTTACACACTAATGCGCTGGATGAAGCTATTGCTTTGCCTACTGATTACTCTGCAAGGATCGCCAGGAATACGCAATTGTATATACAGGATGAGACAAATATGACCAAAGTGGTAGATCCATGGGGTGGCTCTTATTATGTAGAATATCTTACTCATGAAATTGCACAAAAAGCCTGGGCACATATAACTGAAATAGAGGGGCTGGGCGGAATGGCCAAAGCGATTGAAACAGGTATTCCTAAAATGCGAATTGAAGAAGCGGCTGCCAGAAAACAGGCAAGGATAGACTCCGGCGCTGATGTTATTGTAGGAGTGAATAAGTTTCAGGTGAATGAGAAATCAGATATTGAAGTGCTTGAAGTAGATAATACTGCTGTCAGAAATGCACAGGTAGAGCGGATTAAGAAATTAAAGTTGGAAAGAAATACTGAAGCAGTAACGACCGCATTAAATGCTATTACTGAATCAGCCAGAACAGGTAACGGCAACCTGCTTGAGCTGGCTGTTGATGCAGCAAGAAAAAGAGCTACACTGGGCGAGATATCCGATGCGATGGAATCAGTCTTTGGCAGACACAAAGCAACTGTAAGAACTATTTCAGGTGTTTACTCGAGTGAATCGTATAACGATAAAGACTTTAAAGAAGTACTCGATCTTACTGACAGGTTTGCTGAAGAAGAAGGAAGAAGACCGAGGATCATGATCGCCAAAATGGGACAGGACGGTCATGACAGGGGAGCCAAAGTAGTAGCTACATCCTTTGCCGATATGGGTTTTGATGTGGATATGGGCCCTCTGTTCCAGACACCGGAGGAAGTAGCGAGGCAGGCAGCTGAGAATGATGTTGATTTCATTGGAGCTTCATCATTAGCAGCCGGGCATAAAACGTTGATACCACAATTAATTGAAGAGTTAAAAAGATTGGGAAGGGAAGATATCCTGGTAGTGACTGGGGGAGTAATTCCCCGGCAGGACTATGAATACCTGTATGAAAAAGGTGTAGTGGCTGTATTTGGTCCCGGTTCAAAGATCCCGAAATGCGCCAGGCTAATGCTTGAGAAGCTGCGGAAGGCAGTTCATATATCATAAAAGATTGCTGCTTTTATTATACTAAGCGAAACCTGTAGTTTCGCTTTTTTATTTATCATCTTTCAGCTACTCATTAAACATGAAACAATTGATCCTGGTGCGTCATGCTAAAAGCGACTGGAGCACTCTTTCATTAAGTGACTTTGACCGCCCGTTGAATGAAAGAGGCAAAAGGGATGCACCTGTGATGGCACAACGTCTCCTTGACAAAAAGATCAAGATAGATGCGTTTGTTTCAAGTCCGGCCAGACGGGCAAGAAAGACCGCTTCGGTGTTTGCGAAAGAGTATAAAAGGGATAAGGGAGACATAATTTTCATTGAAGACCTGTATGCGGCGCCTCCGGAGATATTTTACGAGGTAATTGATAAGTTTGATGACCACTTTGATTCGGTTGCTATTTTTTCTCATAATCCCGGTATCACCGATTTTGCAAACAGTCTTTCAGATACTCGGATAAACAATATCCCCACCTGTGGCATTTTTGCTGTAAAGGCATGCATTGAAAAATGGAAAGACTTCAAAGAGGCGGATAAAGAATTCTGGTTTGTTGACTATCCCAAAGCTGGCCCGGATTAGGGGAATCGCTTCTTCATACTTACCAGATAAACGCCTCCCAGTATCATGATCCCTGCAATGATCTTTTGCGAAGTAAGCTGTTCATTAAAGAACAAGACCGCAATAGCCACAGCAAAGACAAGCTGAATGTAAATATAGGCGCTGGTAGTACCCGGCCCTAAAATACGGATGCCATATGCATTGAGTACATAAGCGAGAAAAGTTCCAGCCAAAATTACGAAGGCCAGCACTCCTGCATACTTCAAACCAAAGACCTGCCAGTGAATATTGCCAAATTGTAACCACCCTATGGGTAGCATCATGATAAAGCCAAATGTGAACACCCATCTTACTACCTGCAGTGAAGTATATCGCTCCATTAGTGGTTTTACCAGGATAAAATAAAAGGCGTAGGATATTCCATTCAATACAATGAAAATATCACCGAGCAGGTAATCTTTGGGCTGGGATGTATTTTGTTTCCCTGCGATCAGCCACACAGATCCCATCACTCCCAACGCCAAACCGGCTATTTTTAAAATGGTTACTCTTTCTTTTAATATCCAGAAAGCAAGGATGGTGATCAGTATCGGTGAGCAAAGCATGAGCAGCGAAGCATGTATCGCTGTGGTCAGGGTAAGCCCCTTAATGAACAACATCTGGTTGACAGTTACGCCTAATAAACCACAAAGTGCTAATCTCCCGATATCCCTCCGCTGCATCGGCATTTTATTTTTTGGCAAACACCCAAAGTGTCCAGAAAAGCAGAAGGCTGCCACCTACCCTGAGCAGATTCAATGCATAAGGCCCTACAGGGGCGGGAGAGATGATTTTTACAAAACTGTAGTTGATAGCAAAGAAAAGATTGGTGCCCAGAACAGCGATATGTGCTTTAAGTACCGGTTTCAGATAATAAAAATGAAAAGCAAAGGTAAATGAGAAACGCCTAGTGAATAGAGACCATAAGTTTTTCAACAGCTATATGTAAGCTGTGCTCATTACCGGCAACAGGGATATGGTAAGAAAACTCCTTAGCCTGTTTGATGGCGTTGTTCAATGAAAAGCGTCTTTGAGCGATACAGACCGCTTGTTTTTTTTCAGACAAATATTTTCCAAGGTATTCCTGTTCTGTCTGCCCGGGTGTTGGGATAAGGATACTTTTCTTTTGCAATTTGACCAGGTCCATGATTGTACTGTAACCGCTGCGGCTAATGATATATTCCGCCCGGCTCATTTCCCTGCTCAGTTCTTCGGCAGGGAGATGATTATAAAACCTTATCTGATTTGTAGAAGGAATGATATTGACAGATGCAGGAAGCCCCCGGACAACGGTAGCCGTTCCCGGATAATGAGCGATCTCTTTGATAATTTTTTCCTCTAAAATACTTCGCTGCGGCTCCGGCCCTGATAAAACAATCAATAGGTGACCTTCGGTTTCTTTAATTTCCTTTTTATCAAACCGGGATAATAATCCGGTATACCGGACAGGTATCTCAGGCAATACGGCGGGATGGGATAATTCGCTTGCCAGGCTGGTCTCGCCTGCAAAATCAGGTACCCAGCATTCGGAAAAATGATTGATGTATTGATAGGCTCTCTTTTGTAATAGCCGTTCACTCCACCTGCCTAATGGGCTTTTGATGGTCAACTGGTGCGTAATGAATATACTGGGAACAGATGGATGATATAACCCATACCGGTTATCGGAGATCACTGCTGCAAAACCATACTCTTTCAGCATTTTTTTCAGCCAGTCATTTTCCTTCCTGATGGTTCTTAATATACTGCCGCTTTGGGTGATCATGTTCCATAACATAGAGCTTGCATGTCTGCCATATCTTACCCTATAGCCGGGCAAATTCAGGAAACAGAGATCCTGAAATTCCTGTTTCAGTAATATTTCCTGAGCGCCTTCGCCAGCCAGCCATACCTCACATTTGTGTTTCAGTAATTCATAAATGACGGGGATGCAGCGGGTGGCATGGCCTAGTCCCCAGTCGAGCGGGGCTACCAGGATGCGTGGTTTACGGGGGATATTTACTTCCGGGGCCGGGTTCATATAATTTTTTCAGGGTTTGAACCCCTGCGCATACTATTTTGTTTGTAAAATAGTTTTAATTTACAAAGCATAATATGAAAAACATCACCAAAATAGCATTCTTGCTGCTGCTGGCGGGTTTATTTGTTTTATCAGCTTGCAACAGGAACTATTATTCCGGAACGGGCAAGGGAGGCCGTGGATGCGGCTGCCCCAGCAACGTACGATGAAATTATTAATACTGAAGCTGCCATGAGAATCCCCAGTCGAGATCTGCTGGTTTTATTGAAAGATGAATATGCCAGCCAGAGAGCTATAGAGCAGGAAGTGGAAAGCATTAATGATATGCTGATGCAGGCTGAATCTCCCGAGCAGTTCTGCAGGGCGCATGAATTAGTAGTGCGCACCGGTATCACATCCAAATCTAAAAAGATACTACAGGCTATACGTTATACGGAGTTAAAGCCTTTCCGGTTTCTGATCAATAAGAATTAGTTATTACGACGCTGTAAAATTTGAAGAGGGCCTTAGAGCCCTCTTTTTTGCTATATTTTGTTTCATATCCTTATGAGTCAAGTTTCTTTAGGGCCTCTCTCAGCTTTCCGATCATCTCCCCGATCTCTTCTTTCTTGCAGGTACCTACACTCAGCCTGTACCAGGCAGAGCTTCGATCGGCACCGAAAGCATAAAAGGGGACCACTGCAAGCTTAGCTTCATTAAGGATATAAGCAGTGACATCACCCTGGTTCTCTATGATATTTCCCTGACTTGTTTTTTTTCCTGCGAGGTCAATTTTGATGGTGAGATATATAGCCGCTTCGGGAGCGATGGCATCAACTGCCAATCCTTCCTTCTTTAATTGCATGAAACCATCGTATATCAGATGCAGTCTTTCTTCTATTTCACTTTTGAAATGCGAGAGATATTTATTGATCGCATCACGTTTCCCCAGAAAATTTGCCACTGCTTTTTGTTCCGCCATGGGCGCCCAGGCGCCCAGATGGGTGAGAATCGCTTTCATCTTGCTGATAATAGTGGCAGGCCCAAGGCTCCATCCAACACGTACACCGGTAGCGGCAAATACTTTACTGATCGCATCAATAAAAATGGTGTACTCCCTCATTTCCCGGCGCAATGAAACAGGATCGTAGTGTTGGATATCACCGTAGGTCAGGTGCCAGTACATCTGGTCGTACATCACATAGAGTTTCTTTTCATTCTCACCTCTTCTTTTATTTTCTTCAATGACAAGATCGCAAATAGCTTCAAGGTCCCGTCTTTTAAAAGTGGTACCTGTGGGGTTTTGTGGTGAACATAATGATATAAGCACAGCTTCTTTTATATGCGGGCGGATATCACGCGCTACCGGCATGAAGTTATTTTCTGCTTTTGCTTCGATAACGATATGTTCACCGCCAACAAAATGCGTATAGTGATTATTGTTCCAACTCGGTACTGCATAAATGATCTTGTCCCCTTTATCACAAATAGCCCGGAATACTGAATAGATCAATGGACGGCCTCCCGAGGCAACGAGTATCTCATTAATAGTATAATCAAGGTTCTCAGTATCTTTTATAAAAGAATGTATGGATTCACGAAGGTCAAGGTTTCCTTCTGCAGCCGGATAATTCGTAAAATGATTACGGTAAGCATCTACGATCGCATCTTCTAGTTCTTTCGGTATGGGAAAAATGGAAGGATCGAAATCGCCGACAGTAAAATTATAAATACGTTCGCCTTGCCGGATCTTTTCTCTTATCTCGCCGCCAAGCTTTACAATTTCAGAACCGATCAGTGTTTCGGCCAGATGGGAAAGTTTCATTACATGCAGTTTAAATCAGGGCAATCTTAGTGGCAAAAGTAAGCGGATTCAATCAGCAGAGAAAAATAAAAACTCCCTTACAAAAGGGAGTCTTATGGCTTGCGTATATTTTTAAAAGCTCAATTTCCGGGTTTGTCTTTATTTTCTTCCTTGTATTTTTTTTCAGCATCTTTTGCTTTTGTAAAATCAAGGATCACTCCATTGATGCAATAACGTAATCCTGTTGGAGGAGGGCCGTCATTGAATACATGGCCCAGATGTGCTTTACAACGACCGCATTGCACCTCGGTCCGTATCATACCATGTGAATGATCAGGGGTATTGATCAGGCTGGTTTTGCTGATCGGTTCATAGAAACTTGGCCAGCCGCAGCCGCTCTCAAATTTGGTATCGCTTTTGAATAACGGGTTGCCACAGGCTGCACAGTAATAAGTCCCTTTTTCAAAGAAGTTCTCAAATTTGCTCGTCCAGGGCCTTTCAGTTCCTTTCATACGGGCTATATAATAAACGTCACCGGGGAGTATCTTTTCCCATTCCTCTTCATTCATCTTTACTTCAGAAGTATCTGTGTTAGAGTAAACGGGGTTATTCTTTTTTAAACTATCCATATTTGCAGTATTATTCTTTGATGAATTGTTTTGCGAATAGCTGCATTGCTGCAGGCTGATTGCCAGGGTTATTATCAACAGGCTTCGTATCATTCCTTTATTAATTTATAACAAATGTACGGTCTCCCGGTTCGGCTGGTTTGTCATCCCGACGACAGGGCCATTTCTTTAACATTTTGCCCGGATCAAAACGGATTCCCCGTTTTGTTGCAGGAATTTCAGCTAAACTGAGGCTAATTAAAGTTTATTTAAACCCGGTACTTTATATTTGTTTTTCATCAAGGTTAGTAAGCGCTTATGTTTAATTTGATCCTTTTTGGTCCTCCCGGAAGCGGCAAAGGCACACAATCTGAAAGAATAGTGGAAAAATACGGGCTGGTCCATCTTTCAACAGGTAATTTATTGCGGGAAGAGATCGCTAATAAGACCCCGCTGGGCATGGAAGCAAAGAATTTTATGGATAAGGGCCAATTGGTACCGGACGAGGTAGTGATCGGCATGATCGATAATAGCCTGGATCATCATAAAGATGCTGCGGGTTTTCTTTTTGATGGCTTTCCCAGGACGGTAGCCCAGGCCCAGGCCCTTGACAGGCTGCTGGAATTGAAAAAAACAGAAATAGCCGCTGTACTGGCCCTCGAGGTAAGTGAAGAAGAACTGGTAAAAAGATTACTTCACCGGGGCAAAACCTCTGGCCGGAGCGATGATACTAATGAAGAGGTTATCAGGAAGCGTTTTGCTGTTTATACCAGTGAGACGTCTCCGGTCGCTGATCATTATAAGAAAGAAAAGAAATTCCATTCAATAAAAGGTGAGGGAAGTGTGGATGAGATATTTGATTCTCTCAGCGCAGCTATAGATAAAAAGATAAAATGATCTTTGATAAAATTTTCAGAAAATGCCGGTCGACAGACCGGCATTTTTTATTACTTCGGCTCTTTTCGTAAACTTGTAAAACTTTTGCTTCCACATGAGTTTTGAAAAGGAAAATTTTCTCCGCACAAGATTGGTTCGTTACTTCCAGCAATTAGACCCTTCCACACCGCCAGGATGGGGCAAGATGAGTGTCCAGCATATGATAGAACATTATGCCGGCGACGCAGTCCGGAATGCTAGCGGACGATTGAAGATTGACAAGATCATCACGCCACCTGAGAACCTGAAACGGATGCGGGATTTTATGATGAGTGACCGGCCTTTTAAAGAGAATACAAAAAACCCTCTGCTTGGTGAAGAACCTGCATCCTTGCGTTATCATACTGTTCAGGCCGCTATCGGTGCGTTGCAGCAGGAGCTTATCTATTTTTTTGAAACATTTGCAAAGGACCCGCAACTGATCACCCGCAATCCCTTTTTTGGTGATCTCAATTTTGAACAAAATGTTCAGCTGCTCTACAAACATGCCCTCCATCACCTGCGGCAGTTTGGAGTAGTGCCATTCAACACTTAGAGCGTTGCTTTCAGCAAAGAATCCGCTTTGGCTATACTGCCTGATACAGCTTCCTTTACTTTGTCCACTTTGATCTTTTCTTCGGTAAGATACTTTATGCGTTGTTCAATGTTATCCCTTGCTGAATCGAATGAATACTCCGTCATCCATTTATCCATGGCCATACCTGCATACTCAAGATCTTTTACCAGCTCTTCCAGTTTTGTTTTGTAAGGAGCAGCGGCTTCCTGCGCTTTAGCAGGCAGTTTACCGATAGAATCTATCAATCGTTTAGCTTCTTTCTGCAGGGCCGGTATCTTCATGGATTTTGGCATGGCCACATCATGCCCTTCTATTACCTCTTTCTCCAAACTGTCAGCTTTTGCCTGCAGGTTTACAGGTCCGGTTTCAGGGTTTTGCTTATTGCTGTTGCAGGAAATAACAACTGCCAGCAATACAGAGATAATGCTAAATGGGATCCTTTTCATTATTATGTTTTTAGTTAATGGCTCTCTTTCTTCTCACATTTTTCCTCGATTTGGTGGAAGAGGTCATGCACTGCGGTGAGTTTGTCCGTAATCTCTTTATCTGAAGCATTGGCTTTTACTAATGCATTCAGCGCTTTGGCTTCCTTCAGCAGTTGTTTCAATGAGGCGTTGATCGCTTTTTTATCAAAACCTTCAGGGGCGTTGGAACGTACCCATGCTGTGGCTTTATTCACCATCTCCTGGCTGCGGCTTTTAATAGGGCCTAATTTGCCCTCTTCAGCGGGATGAAAAGTTTCACTCATTACTGTATGGAATTCGTCCAGTTCTTTCCATTTTTTGGTCTGTGCATTGATGGATGTGATCAGCAAAAGGCCGGTAACAAGCAGGCAGGCAATTTTTTTCATGTCTAAAAATTTAATGCCAGCAAAGATAGCTTCCTGCAATTATTAAAAAGTGATAAAAATCAATTCCACGGCTTTTTTGGTTTTTCAGGTAATTTCGTTGCTGTAAATTTTGCTTGCTTGTATGTATAAACTTCATAATTATATTTCTGGAAAATGGATAACGGGAGAGGGTGACGGACAGCTATTATACAACGCTGTTACCGGTGACCCGATAGCGGCGGCTACTTCAAAAGGGTTGGATTTTAAAGACATCCTCAATTATGGTAGGTCGGTAGGTAATCCGGCTCTTCGCAAAATGACCTTTCATGAAAGGGGAAACATGCTGAAAGCCCTCGCTATTCATTTAAGAAATCATCTCGATAAATTTTACCAGGTAAGTTACCAGACCGGGGCTACCAAAGCCGATAGCTGGATAGATATTGAAGGAGGTATCGGAAACCTTTTTGCCAACGCATCACTACGAAGAAAATTTCCTGATGAGCCGTTTTGCATAGATGGTGAATCCCACAACCTGAGTAAATCGGGCGCTTTTATGGGAACGCATATCCTTGTTCCCAAAGAAGGGGTAGCCATTCATATCAATGCATATAATTTTCCAATATGGGGAATGCTGGAAAAGGTCGCTGTGAATTTACTGGCCGGTATGCCTGCTATTGTTAAACCTGCCACAGTTACTTCTTATTTAACGGAAGTGGTTGTGAAGGAGATTATTGCCAGTAATATTTTGCCTGAAGGTGCATTGCAGCTGATCTGCGGCAGTGCCGGCGATATGCTGGATCATGTTACTTCACAGGATGTGGTGACATTTACCGGCAGTGCGTCAACGGGATTGAAACTAAGGTCACATCCCGCCATTCTACAGGGATCTGTTCCTTTTAACATGGAAGCTGATTCGCTTAACTGTATCGTATTAGGGGAAGACGTATCCCCTGATAAACCGGAGTGGGATATCTTCATTAAAGAAGTGCGAAAGGAAATGACGGTAAAAGCCGGACAGAAGTGTACAGCGATACGAAGGATATTTGTACCGGAGAATAAAATGGAAGACGTATGGAAAGCTATTGCCACATCGCTTTCTCAAACAACTATTGGTAACCCGGTTAATGAAAAGGTAAGAATGGGATGCCTGGCAGGAGAAGAACAGCGGACTGAAGTCAGAGGCCAGGTGCAGAAATTGCTGGCATCGTCACAAATTGTATATGGTTCTTTGGATAGTGTAAGCGTAATAGATGCTGATGCAAACAAAGGTGCTTTCATGTCGCCTGTGTTGCTGATGAACGATAAACCTTTTTCATCACCGGCAGTACATGAAGTGGAGGCTTTTGGCCCCGTGAGTACGATCATGCCATATAAGAATATGGATGAAGCTATTGAGCTGAGCAAAAAAGGAAAAGGGAGTTTGTGTTCATCTGTTGTAACGGCGGATAATAAATTGGCAAAACACTATGTATTGGGTGCGGCTACTCATCACGGAAGGATACTGGTCTTGAATAATGAATGTGCGAAAGAATCTACAGGACATGGTTCGCCGCTTCCGTTACTTGTTCATGGTGGCCCGGGCCGTGCCGGGGGCGGTGAAGAAATGGGAGGCATCCGGGGTGTAAAGCACTATATGCAAAGAGTGGCTTTACAGGGATCACCAACAAGCGTTACAGCTATTACCAATGTTTATCAACCCAACGCTAAAGGCAAAGACCCGGGCAAACATCCCTTCAAAAAATATTTTGAAGAACTGCAGGTTGGTGACCAGCTTATAACAGAAAAAAGACTCATCACATCACAAGATATAGACCGTTTTGCCGATCTGAGCGGCGATCATTTCTATGCGCACATAAAGACCACCGATTTTACCGGTACCATGTTTGAACAACAGGTAGCCCATGGCTATTTTATTGTCAGCGCAGCGGCGGGTTTGTTTGTAGATAGCTATGAAAAGAACCCTGTGCTGTTGAATTACGGTATTGACGAACTTCGCTTTACCAAACCTGTTTATCCTGGTGCCGAAATTCATATCCGCTTTACCTGTAAGGAAAAACTACCCCAGGATCCCAAAGATGAAAATGATATACCCAAAGGAATTGTAAAATGGCTGGTAGAGATACTGGACGGGACTGAAGAGCCCATCGTGGGTATTGCTACTATATTAACAATGGTCAAAAAACGTTCTAAATAGTTTGTTATGGAAATTAGTATTAACAACGGGTACGTGAGGTCAGAGTTCCATAATGGTATCACCACTATCGAATTCTATCACCCGCAAAGCAATTCATTGCCTGGTAAATTGCTGGAAGAACTGGCAAAAGCCATTCACGGTGCCGGCAATGACATAGATACAAAACTGATCATACTAAGATCGGCCGGCGAAAAAACTTTTTGCGCAGGCGCCTCGTTTGATGAACTGGCGGCTATTCATACTCAAGACCAGGGCCTGCAGTTCTTCAGTGGCTTTGCTCATGTGATCAATGCTATTCGTATAGCGCCGAAGTTTATAATTGCCCGCATACAGGGAAAATGTGTGGGGGGCGGTGTAGGGATTGCGGCGGCGGCGGATTATGCCATAGCCACAGAAAATGCCGAGGTAAAACTCAGTGAATTGGCGGTAGGTATCGGCCCGTTCGTAGTAGGTCCTGCTGTAGAAAGGAAGATCGGTTCGTCTGCCTATTCTCAATTAGCCATTGATGCCACTATGTGGCGCAATGCCGAATGGGCAAGAAGAAAAGGCCTGTTTGCAGAGGTTCACTCACATGTAGATGGAATGGATGAGGCCATTGAAAGATTATCAAATGAACTGGTACACTCCAGCCCGCAGGCAATGGCTGAAATGAAAAAAGTATTCTGGAAGGGGACGGAACACTGGGACAAATTGCTGATAGAAAGAGCCGCCATCAGCGGAAGGCTGGTATTAAGCGACTTTACCAAAAACGCCATTTCGAAATTTAAAAAGAAACAACATTAA
>JAEUVK010000073.1 GCA_016787135.1 Chitinophagaceae bacterium
AACAGATGAATGGATGGAAGAATACAACTACCGAAGACCGCATGAAGGATTAGATAATCTAACACCAAAAGAATGGAAAACAAGGCTATTGAATAATGAAAATACTCTAATAACTACTGTCTGAAGAATGGGGTACTTACAATTCAAAATCAGTTTTATGAAAAAGATAATTGTTTTAATTGGAGCGTTTATTTTTTGTTCAAACATACTGCTTGGACAATCTGAAGTAAAAATCGGTTCATGGACGAACGGCTCTTTTACGTATGATTTGCCGGAAGGAATAGAAGAAGACATCGAAACAATATTAGAAGATAGTTTGGGTATTTTCGGAGATTTGGATAGTATAAGAATAAGTGACCCAGACCCTCAGAGTATTGAATCTATTCCTTATGTGATCTATTATGTATATGGAGAAAATAGTAGCACTTCGTTCGGTCATTTAATTGAAAAACGTGTAAATGAGGAGAACGGGGAAATCATTGATTATTATATAACAACAAATATTACCGAAGAGGAACATGAGGAGGAAAGGGCTGCAGCATGGAAATGTACTACAACTGCTGGGTGTAATGGTTGTAAACCCCATAGGGCTGGATTTCTTGGTTTGGGAGGAGTGGATAGTTGTACATGTACGAATAATGATGAGAAATATTGTGTTTTCGAAAGAACAGGAGGTGGAGCATTTCCTTGGGGTCCAATAATAGGGGCTATTGGTGCTATTATTGCAGTTCTTCTATAAATTATATTGCGAAATATGTATTATTTTTAGGGAGAATCAAATTCTCCCTTTTTAATATGAAAATTCAGGTTTTTATAATATTGTCTCTTGTTTGCTCTCAATCATTCGCTCAAATTGAATGGAACAAGATTTTGAATAGTAGCATGAGCGCTTATTTTAAGATGAAGACTGGCGCTGTAGTGATATCAAGTGCACATAAGAATGTTCTTAAGAATGACACAAACTACTATTTTCAGCGGTTTCTTTATTCAATAGATTCTCAAAAGTTGGGAAAACTTTCATTTTCTGAAGGGGATGGATTTTCTATTTATATAAACTCAAAAACGTATTATTTCTATTCTAATAAGCTGACTTATTATGTAGCAGACAATTCAAGCTATAATCATTTGAAGTTTTTGCCTTATTGGGATCCAGGTTCTTTTTTTTTCGAATACATGTCGTTAGGAAAGAAATACGGAGTTGATTCTCGACTTGATACAAGTAGAAATCAAATTGTATTAAATTTTACTAACAATACTGATGGAAATTTCACTTTATGTATAGATGCAGCAACATATCGTGTAAACCGATATATTGAAATATACACCCATAAGAAGTTCGGTAATCAGTATAAAGAATATTCTTTTCTTGAGGAGCCTTTACTTGGTGTTGGAGATAGTATTCTACAGGAACTAGATCAAGTTTCTATGCTATATACTAGAATGACTGATGAAATGATAAGTAATGCCGATAAGGAGTATGCAAAAAATAAACGAAAGATTGTTGGGAAAAAGATTAATATTTTAAAATTAAGAGAAAATTTGTTTAATGAGATTAGAAATAGTGCTCAGGAAGGTACTTATATTTTACTTGATTTTTTTTATCAATCCTGTCTTCCTTGTATAAAGGCCATACCTGAACTAAATCAAATAAGGAGTCGTTTTGCAACTGATAAACTTGTGATTGTTGGAGTAGATCCTTTACCCAACGATGTAGGTCAGAAAGAGAAATTTATTCAAAGACATCATGTATCATATCCAGTTGTAGATGGACAGCAGGCGTTATCTATCAAAAATATCAGTTTGCCAGGCCTGTTACTTCGATATCCAACATTGGTATTGATCAAACCTGACGGTACAATTGAAAAAATACTAGATTATTATTCTCCTGCCCATTTTCGGGAGTTGAACGCCTATTTCAAAGAAGTATTCTGAAGGCTGCTTGTTTTTTCATTACATTCCTGTTGTATGTTTGCTGCATGAGATTTGGTATCATCGGCAGCGGAAGCTGGGCTACGGCTATTGCCAAGATCCTGACAGATAAGGGGCATACCATCAACTGGTGGATACGCAATGAGGAAACGATCAGCCATATTCAGCAGCGCAAACATAATCCCCATTACCTGAGCTCGGTTGATTTCAATATTTCCCGGCTGTCCATGTCATCCGATATCAAAACGGTGATCAGTGATTCGGATGTACTGGTCATCGCTGTACCATCTGCGTATATCGAAAGTGTAATTGAACAGCTCAACCCCGGCGAATGGACAGGCAAGAAGATCGTTTCAGCTGTCAAAGGGCTTTTGCCGAAACAGGATATCTTACTCAACTATTACCTCAAGCTGAAGTTCGATATATCCCTCGACAATTACTTTGCTGTACTCGGTCCCTGCCATGCAGAGGAAGTGGCGGAAGAAAAACTCTCTTATCTTACCATCTCCGGTGTTGATATTACTACCGCTTCCGTCATTGCTTCTCATTTCAGCAATGATTATATCAATACTATCATCAACCCGGATATACTTGGCGTGCAGTATGCTGCGGTATTGAAAAATATTTATGCACTTGGAGCCGGTATTGCGCATGGACTTGACTATGGCGACAACTTTCTGAGTGTCTATATTGCCAATGCGGCCGATGAAATGGCCGGGTTTTTACAAAAATCCGGCGCAGAGCATATTGTGGTAGGAGAGCATGAAGGAGAAGATCCCATTACGCATCGTAAAACTCCAAACTATGCTGCCTCTGTTTATCTCGGCGATCTGTTAGTTACCTGTTACTCTTTATACAGCCGTAACCGCACTTTTGGCAATATGATCGGTAAGGGCTATTCGGTAAAGGCGGCCCAATTAGAACTGAACATGGTGGCTGAGGGTTATAATGCATCAAGATGTATATGGCATATCAGCCAGTCCATCAATGCGCCCATGCCTATCGCAGAAACGATCTATAAGATTTTATGGGAAAATGTTAAAGCCTCCGCCGGCTTTAAACGCATAGAACAGGTATTGGTCTGATAAGAAACTACAGATCATGCCTCTTTCCTACAACGGATTCGGACCTGCAGCCATACTGATCATGCTGGCATGCTTAGTATTGTCAGAAGGGTATAAAAGATATAAGCAACGCCGGCAGGTCAGGTAAAGAACAGATCGGCGGCAATACCATCCGCCAGCAGCTTTCCTTCCTTCGTCAATACAAAACGGTTTCCTGCCTGTAACATCAATCCTCGCTTAATATATTGTTCTGCCTTTTTGATTATCTCTTTTCTTTGTTTTTCTCCTGTTTTATCAATGTCCAGTCCTTCGCTGGTGCGCAAAGAGGTCATAATATACTCGTTCAGCTTTTGCACGGGTGTGAGTATTTCTTTTTCAAACGGGATGATTCCCTTGTTAAGTGACTCTATATAAATATTGTTATTGGGTATGTTCCATTGCCGGCTGATGCCATCATACGAATGTGCGGAAGGACCGATTCCAAGATATTTTTTCCCTTGCCAGTACGAAGAGTTATGCCGGCTGCGAAAACCGGGCCTGGCGAAATTGGATATTTCGTAGTGCTCATAGCCTGCATCTTCTGCCCATTGCATCAGTAATAAGAATTGCTCTGATTGGGCGTCAGGGTTTACATCTTCCGCTTTTCCCAGCCTGACCAGTTTTTGCAAAGGTGTTTTTGGCTCTACTGTGAGGGCATAACACGACAGGTGAGGAATGCCCATGGCAATAGCTGTATCTACGTTTTGTTTCCATTTTTCATGAGTAAGACCCGGTGTTCCGTAAATAAGGTCTATGGTGATATTATCGAAATAACTTGTTGCTAACCGCAGATTACTGATTGCCTGTTGCGCATTGTGAGCCCTGTTCATCCAACGGAGGTCTTCTTCAAAGAAGCTTTGAATGCCAATGCTCAGACGGTTGATACCAATTGCTTTCCAGCCGGCAAGTTTTTCTTCCGTAATATCATCCGGATTAGTCTCCAGCGTAATTTCTGCATTTTCTGAAACGGAGAATAAAGTAACTGTTTGTTCAAGCTGCGATCTGAGATCTTCGATTTCCAATAAACTTGGAGTACCCCCACCAAAGTAAATGGTCTCCACGGCCTCTTTCCCAAAATATTCCTTTCGGAGCTCTGTTTCTTTCAATAAAGCAGCGACCAGTTCGTTCTTATGTCTTAATGAAGTGGCGAAGTGGAAGTTGCAATAATGGCATGCCTGTTTGCAAAAGGGAATATGAATATAGATGCCGGCCAACTGATTTGTGATTTAATGAATATTTTTAACCTGTCTTCCTTTCTGTTCTGCAAGGGATGAGACTATGACAAAACTACAACTGCAAATATCGGTTCTTGTTTGTTTGTTATTCCATTTTGAGCTGCAGGCACAGAATGATTACCGGCTTACCATTCGTAGTGTTGACAAAGATTCTGCTTTTCTTATCAACGATCTTGCCATACCCGTTTCTTTCCCCACCCGGTTCGCTTGTGAGGAGTATGTCAATAGACTTCCTTCTCTTTTGCAGGCAAAGGGATATGTGACAGCTTCGTTGGATAGTGTGAGATATGATTCTACCTCTGTCCGTGTAGTATTATTTGCAGGTGATATTTACAAGTGGGCATCAGTCGATGCCAGCCAAGTGGATATTTCCGTGCTACAGGCAATCGGCTGGAGAGAAAAAATGTTCAATGATAAACCAATGGATTTTTCGCAGGTAGAATTCTGGCAAAACAGGATATTGAATTACCTGGAAAATAACGGTTACCCATTTGCCAGGGTTTACCTGGATAGTCTGCAGATGGATAAGGAAAAAGTATGGGCCAGTATGAAACTGGATAAAGGCCCACTGTATAAAATTGACAGCATACGAATAGTTGGCAACGCCAAAATAGCTAATGAATACCTGCAACGGTATCTGGATATTCGCAATGGGAGTATTTTCAGCAGGGAAAAGCTATTACGGATAAGCAAGAGGATGAAGGAACTTTCCTATGTGGAAGAAGAACAGCCTTCAAAACTGATATGGCTGGGCAATGGCTCCATTCTTGAAATGTACCTGAAACAAAAACGCAGCAGCCAGGTAAATGTGCTGGTAGGGTTTTTACCCAATAATGATCAGCTTTCTTCTAAAAAGTTATTGGTGACGGGCGAAGCGAATATGAATTTTAAAAATGCCCTCGGTGCAGGAGAAACGATCGGGTTGAACTGGCAGCAATTACAGGTAAAATCGCCCAGGTTAAATTTTCTCTTTCAGTATCCCTATTTATTTCATTCGCCGGTCGGACTAGATTTTGCTTTTGATATATTCCGGAAGGATAGTACTTTTTCAAACATCAACATGCAACTGGGCGCTCAGTATGTTCTGAATATTCATCAATCGGGTAAGTTGTTCCTGCAGCGTTTTCAGACCATTGTAAACGGGATCAATACCAATTACATTTTACAGAACCGTCAATTGCCTGATGAAGCCGATGTAAGCTCATTGAACCTTGGACTTGATTATGAATTCAACAATACCAACTACCGTCTTAACCCTACCTCCGGAAATGAGTTGCGGGTTATTACATCGGCCGGAACCAAAAAATTAAAGAAGAACAACCTGATACTGGATCTGGAGGACCCCGGTGATCCATCTTATGATTTTGATAAATTATATGACACAGTAAAACTAAAAACCTACCAGTTCCGGGTAAAGGCAACTGCGGCAAAATATTTTCCTGTAGGCAAACAAAACAAAAGCACCCTTAAAACGGCTATCAATGCCGGGTTCTTTCAAAGCGGAAATATTTTCCGGAATGAGCTGTTCCAGATCGGTGGCTACAAAACACTGCGTGGTTTTGATGAAGAGAGTCAATATCTTTCACAGTTTGCTATCGCTACTGTTGAATACCGCCTGCTGATCGATCAGAATTCTTTTTTCTATGTGCTAGCGGATGGGGGCTGGGGCAGGAATAATAGCCAGAGTAGTAATGCCAGCTATACCTATTTTGGAACGGGCCTTGGGCTGGCGTTTGATGCCAAAGCCGGTATTTTCAACCTTGCCTGGGCGGTAGGTAAAAGAAATGATACTGAATTCAATTTAAGACAGTCAAAGATCCATATTGGATTTGTCAGCTATTTTTAATTTCAGTTCCTCTTGCTATTTTGCTTTGCTATCAGTAACATGCCCGTTATTTTTGTCAAACAATCCGCTTATTTGTTACGTTCGTTGCTACTATTCGTTTTTTTAATGGCTTTGATGCAATCAGTATCAGGACAAACTGTTCCTGATACTGCAACTGCCCCTATAGTTGATTCTTTGCCGGTGGTAGATACCCAGGCAAACATCCGGGATTCGTTGATGACAGACGTAACATTAGATTCTGTTTCCCCCAGGCCCTGGCAATATACCAATTGGGATATTGATATTATGATGCCCCTTGCCGGGCAGGTGATGAAACAGCATCCGTATTACGGCTTCGGGTCCGAGCCTGTGGTTGTACGTACAGGATTAAAACAATTTGCAGGGAAAGAATTATTGTTTTATTCAATGATCGGACTGCTGCTGTCTTTTGCTTTTTTAAAACAGGCATTTCCCAAATATTTCAATGATCTTTTCAGCCTGCTTTTCCGGACTACACTGAAACAAAAACAGATCAGGGAACAACTGATCCAGACGCCCCTTCCTTCTTTATTGCTTAATATCTTCTTTGCCGTCAGCGGTGGGCTTTACGTAGATATCTTGTTGCATCATTTTGACAGGGCCCCCGTTGAAAATTTCTGGCTACTGTTTCTTTATTGTGCTTTGGGGCTTTCTGTTATTTACACCGTAAAATTTGCCGGATTAAAAATATCTGGCTGGCTTTTTAATATGAAAGAGGCTGCTGATAATTATATTTTTGTCGTCTTCCTTATTAATAAGGTCATTGGGATATTTCTGCTCCCTTTTCTGATATTACTCTCTTTCATGAAAGGAAATCTCTATCAGGTTACATGGGTGGTTTCGTGGTGCGGTATCGGGGTATTATATATTTATCGATTCTTGTTTACTTATGCATCAGTTCGTAATCAGGTCAGATTCAACCCCTTTCATTTCCTTTTATACCTTATCGCTTTTGAAGTAGCTCCCCTTTTGCTGATTTACAAGGCTTTACTTTTCTTTTTTCAATAGAACTATTTACCTTTGCACACAACTTTAGCCAAACCACAATGGTAAAAAAAGGGGTCAAGGCAGACTTAGCGCCTATGAGTATTAAAAAAATCCTGATTACCCAACCGAGGCCTGATAGCGATAAGTCGCCGTACTTTGAGCTTGCCAGGAAATACAACGTAGCATTGGATTTCCAGCCTTTTATCAGACTGGAAGGCATACCTGCAAGGGAATTCCGCAAACAAAAAATAGAAATACAGAACTATACCGGTGTGATATTCACCAGTCGTAATGCTATTGACCATTTTTTCCGTACATGCGAAGAAATGAAAGTAAGCGTGTCGCAGGATACAAAATATTTCTGCATTACGGAAGCGGTAGCTCTCTATTTGCAAAAGTTCATTCTTTACCGTAAACGAAAAGTGTTCTATGGCGCTGATGGCACTAACAAGAGTATGTTTGATGTCATCAATAAGCATAAGAGTAACGAAAAATTCCTGTATGTATGTTCGGAGAATCAGCAGGATAACGAGATCGTGAACTGGCTCAAGGCAAATAATTGCGAGTATGCGCTGGCCTTTATGTATCGCACCCAAAGCAATGATGTAAAAGAGCTGCTGAGCAAAACGGAGTATGATGTTATCTGCTTTTTTACTCCAAGTGGTGTAAAAAGCCTGTTTGACAATTTCCCCAAGTATAAACAAAATGGTACCGTGATCGGCGCTTTTGGCGGTAATACGTTCAAGGCGGCTGAGGATGCCGGTCTGAAATTGGAGATCAAAGCACCGCAACCACAAACTCCGAGTATGGTGGCAGCATTGGAACAATTTCTTTCAGGGAAGAAGAAATAATAACAAGAATAGTTATAAATGGAAGGCGCCAGGCGGCGTCTTTTTTGTTTTGCAACCTTATTGTCTCAATTTCGTTACGAACTAAGTAAGCAGAATTAATGACTAAGCACGCCAATCATCTTATACATGAAACAAGCCCATACCTTTTGCAACATGCGCATAATCCCGTGAACTGGTACCCATGGGCTGAAGAGGCGTTGCAAAAAGCAAAGGATGAGAATAAGCCAATATTGGTGAGCATTGGTTATGCTGCTTGTCACTGGTGTCATGTAATGGAGCGGGAAAGTTTTGAAGATGAAGCTACCGCCGGTATCATGAACGATCATTTTATCAATATAAAAATTGACAGGGAAGAAAGACCAGATCTGGATCACATTTATATGGACGCAGTGCAAGCTATGACCGGTAGTGGTGGCTGGCCACTGAATGTCTTTCTTACCCCTGATACCAAACCATTTTATGGCGGCACTTATTTCCCGCCTAAAAGGGCATTCAACCGTGCCTCCTGGCAGGAAGTTTTGTTGGGCGTAATAAAAGCTTTCAATGAGAGACGACATGAGATAGATGCGCAGGCAGAAAACCTGACTGAACACCTCATTCAATCAAATTCTTTTGGTCTGCATAAAGACACTGAACAGGAACAGTTGTTTTCGAAAGATAAGGCAGATGAGGCTTTTCAAAACATCATGAAGTCTGCAGACAGGGAATGGGGTGGTTTTGGAAGGGCCCCAAAGTTCCCGCAGACATTTACCATACAATTTCTGTTGCGTTATCATCATGGCACAGGTAATCAGGAAGCTTTGCAGCAGGCGTTGTTGAGTCTTGATAAAATGATAGAAGGAGGAATATATGACCAGGTGGGCGGTGGTTTTGCACGTTATTCTACTGATACAGAATGGCTGGTCCCCCATTTTGAGAAAATGCTCTATGATAATGCACTGCTGATCTCTGTTTTGAGTGAGGCCTATCAGTTGACAAAGAAAGATCGGTATAAAGAAGTGATAGAAGAGACAATGAACTTCGTCCAGCGGGAATTGTTGCACCCGCAAAAAGGTTTTTATGCTGCATTGGATGCCGATAGTGAAGGAGAGGAGGGAAGATTCTATGTTTGGAATATAAATGAAGTGAATGAACTTCTTGGAGAAGAGGCTGCTGTTTTCTGTAAGTACTTTGATGTGACGGAAAAGGGTAACTGGGAAAAGAAGAATATATGCAGGGTAAAGATTCCGCCTAAACAGTTTGCAGAACAAAACGGTATTGCTGAAAAAGAGCTAAATGCTCTTCTGAAAAATGGGAAAGAGAAACTTTTACAGGCAAGAGATATACGTGTCCGCCCTTTATTGGACGATAAGATCATTCTTGGATGGAATGCGCTGATGAACACAGCCTGTAGCAAGGCATATGTGGCTACGGGAAAAGAGGAATACAGGCAACTGGCTATTGATAATATTCATTTCTTATGGCAGCGCTTTAAATTGGAAGATACATGGGAATTCTTTCACACATGGAAGGATGGACAGGCCAAATATCCGGCCTTTCTGGATGATTATGCTTTCTTCATTGAGGCGCTTATTCATCTGCAGGAAATAACAGCTGATCAGAACTGGCTGGATAAAGCCCGTCAGCTAGCAGATCATGTAGTGAAAAATTTCAGTGAACCTGAAACCGGGTTTTTCTATTACACCAAAATGGGGCAGGAGGATGTCATCGTAAGGAAAAAGGAAATATATGACGGAGCTGTTCCTTCAGGAAATTCAATAATGGCTTATAATCTCCACCGGCTTTCCATACTTCTGGACAGGCCGGAATGGCAGGATAGGAGTATAATCATGCTGTCTTCAGTAGGCAAGACAGCTTATCGGTATCCGACTTCTTTTGGTATCTGGTCCTGTCTTTTACAGGAAATAGCAACCGGAACCTTTGAAATTGCCGTGATAGGAAAAGAGCATACCCAACTTATGAAAGAACTTTATCATATTTATATTCCGCATAAGGTCTTTGTAGCTGCGGAAACTCCGGTTCAGGAATCCCCCCTTTTAAGCAATAAACCATTAACCGGCAACACGCTTATTTATTTGTGCAAAGGCTATGTTTGTCAGCAACCTGTTGATTCGATTGAGCGTTTTATGTTACTGATAAACAGGGAAAAAATTGCCGATTAATTTTCTGTTAATACAATAAAACAGCCTTCGTAAGCGTTAGAATTTTTACGTCGTAAAACCCGATTTGCATTGAAAAAATAAAATGGTATCCTTGTGATAGCGATTAAACCAAAATATTATATTTGCCCAATACCCTCTAAGTGTATGAATAAACCGAAAACCCCCTATTACTCCCTGCTCGCAGCGGTGTGCATCATGATGTTATCCAGCTGTGGGATACTGGGAAAGAAAAACAAAGGCGGCGCCTTGCCTAATGATGGCCAGGTTCACGGAATTACTCCGGGTAATCGCTACACACTCCCGAAACCTCCGGGTATGGTGTACATTCCCCAGGGTACATTCCATATGGGTCCCAGCGATGAGGACCCTGCGTATGCCTTTAGTTCCCGCAACCGTTCCGTATCTATCAGTGGCTTTTGGATGGATGCAACGGAGATCACTAACAATGAGTACCGTCAATTCGTATTCTGGGTTCGTGACTCTGTGGCAGCCCGTAAGCTTGGTTATGTAAAAGCTGGCCCTGATGGTATTGAATATGTTGACCGGGCAAAAATGAAAACTCTTAAATGGGACGACCCAAAGACAATTGAAGCTCTGGGAAATACCGATTTGATTCTTTCTCCTGATGACAGGATCTTTGGTAAAAAGGAAATTGACCCTACCAAGATCATTTATCATTCAGAGGTTTTTGACCTGAAAGAAGCTGCTAAAAGGGAAAACCAGGGCAAACCACGCTCTAAGTTCATTGTAAAAAAAGATACTCCTATTTATCCAGATACATTGGTTTGGATCCGTGACTTTGCTTATTCTTATAATGAGCCAATGACCAAGCGCTATTTCTCTCACCCTGCTTTCGGAAATTATCCTGTTGTAGGTGTGAACTGGAAACAGGCTGTTGCTTTCTCTGAGTGGAGAACTCACTACCTGAATTCATGGCTGGATGGAAAGAAAAGGGTACAGGAATCAGATTTCCGTCTGCCTACAGAAGCACAGTGGGAATATGCAGCCCGTGGTGGCCGTTCTCAATCAATGTTCCCCTGGGGTAACTATTACCTCCGTAACAAAAAGGGATGTTTAATGGCTAATTTCAAACCCGGCCGTGGTAACTACCCTGAAGATGGCGGATTCTATACTGTACGTGCCGATGCTTACTGGCCTAATGATTATGGCCTGTATTGTATGTCAGGTAACGTTGCTGAATGGACATCTTCTATCTATTATGAAGGACGTAACAACTTCCAGCATGATATGAACCCTGATGTTCGCTGGAATGCAAAAGATGATGATCTTCCGCTGATGAAGCGCAAAATAATCCGTGGCGGTAGCTGGAAAGACGTAGGCTATTATCTGCAAACCGGTACCAGCACTTATGAGTACCAGGATTCAGCTAAATCCTATATTGGATTCCGCAATGTGATCGACTTACCCGCAGCTCCTCAAAAAGGCCGCCGCAGAGGATAAAACATTTTCCCGAAAAAGAGGTCCTTTTCTGCGGCCTCTTTTTTCTTTTTTAAGACAATTTTTGCACGTTAACACCGTTTCATTATAAATTCAATAATCATTAAAACGAACCCGTTATGATGTTCTTTAAAACCCACAGAGGTCAGATAGTCCTCAATTTCTTATTCAGCTTTTTTGCTGCCGTGGTGATCTTTGCCGCCATGATGAAAATCCTTCACTGGAAAGGCGCTGACGAGGCGATCATGGTTGGATTGATCTCAGAAGCTATTGTGTTCTTAGTGATGGCATTCTTAGTTCCTCCCCCGGAAGAACCACATTGGCAGCGTTATTTCCCTGATATCAACTTACATCCTGACCTCGATCCGAACTTTAAACCTACTCCGCTTGCATTGTCTTCAGGCAGCACAGGTAATCCTGCTCTGAATAAACTGGAAGATATGCTGCGTGAAGCAGATATCACTCCGGCTAACCTTGGCCGTCTGAGCGAGAACTTCAAAAAATTTGGTGGTACAGTAGATAAAATGTCTGATATCACAGAGGTGGTTTCTGCTACCGGTGACTATACATCCAAAACACGTGAAGCAGCTACTGCTTTAAGCACTATGAAAGATGCTTATCTGGGCGCTGCAGCAAGTATCCAGCATTTCAACCAGGCTGCTGATGGTACCAAACAGTTCCATGAGCAGGTACAGGTACTGACGAAGAACCTGTCTTCCCTGAACACTATCTATGAACTGGAACTGCAGGATACCAACAATCACCTGAAAGCAATGAACAAATTCTACAGCAACCTGACACAGGCTTCGGAAGCAATGCAGGGCAGCGTAGAAGATGCTCAGAAAGCAAAAGAACAGATCGCTGCGCTCGCAAATAACCTTGGCCGTCTGAATAATGTTTACGGCAATATGTTAAGCGCTATGCAGGGTCGCAACTAATTAACTAACGGTACAGGTTCGTTTTTTAAGATCCGTATCCCGTGATTTTTGACAAGTCACCATTAATCAAAATAAAACCAAATAGTCATGGCTTTACCTCGCGAGCCGCGGCAAAAGATGATCAATATGATGTATCTCGTTCTGACAGCCTTACTGGCGCTGAACGTATCATCTGAGATATTGAATGCCTTTAAGACGGTAAATAAAAGTTTAGAGACTACAAATACAACTGTAAACAAATCTACAGAACAGATACTTACATCGCTTAAAGATAAATTAAGCGATCCATCAAAGGCTGCAAAGGCCCAGGTATGGTATCCCAAAGCACAACAGGTTCAAAGCATGAGTAAGGACGTTGTTGTCTATATTCAGCAATTAAAAGATCGCATACTTACTGAAGCCGGGGGAAAGCCAGGGACTGATCAGAAGTTTAAGGAGGACAATCTTGACATAGCTACCCGTATAATGGTAGAAAAAGGAGAAGGTCCGAAATTATTGGCTATGCTTACAAAGTATAGAAAAGATCTGTTAGCAATCGACCCTTCCATTGACTCTGCTTTTAAAACGGTGCTTCCTATTAATTTGGAAAAACCAGAAAGCAAAAATAAGGCAGGTAAAACATGGGAAGGTGCTTATTTTCACATGGTACCTACAGTAGCAGCACTTACTATTCTGAGCAAATTTCAGAATGACGTAAAAACTTCTGAGAACAGTGTTGTTCAGTTTTGTCATAACAAAGTTGGAGAGGTTGTAGTGCGTTTTGATACGTATGCAGCTATTGTAGGGCAAAATTCAAATTACCTGATGCCTGGCCAGGAATTAGAGATAACGGCCGGTGTTGGGGCGTTCAGTAAAGCAGCAGCGCCTACAATTACAATAAACGGGCAAACTTATCCTATAGGAGCAGAAGGAACTGCTACTGCTAAGATGTCCGGAGGCGGTTTGGGTAATCATAGTGTGCCTGTCAGGATCACTTACACTGACCAGGATGGGAAACCTCAGATAATTGAAAAAAATGTGGAATATAAAGTTGGGCAGGCCAATGCTTCAATAGCACTTGATAAAATGAATGTTCTTTATATCGGTGTGGATAATCCGGTAAGCATAGCTGCCAGTGGCGGCGGTGATGACAAAGTGCAGGCTTCTATTACAGGAGGTAATGGCTCTTTGGTACGTGTCGGTAGCGGTAAATATGTAGCCCGTGTTGGCAGTGTCACTGATGATTGCAAAATCACAGTCACTGTTGAAGGTAAAGTAGCTGGTGTTTCCCAGTTCAGGGTTCGTACTGTTCCTCAGGCACAAGCTTATGTTGGTGGTCAACCCAGTGGAGCGAACGTAACAGCTGGCGCTTTCAGGGCACAAGGCGGTGTTGGCGCTGGTATTAAAGACTTTCCTTTTGAGTTAGCCTATGAAGTTCAGAGTTTCACATTTACTTGTGATACTGATGAAGGAGATATAGTATCTGTTCCGGTAACAGGAAATGCTTTTGCAGGCCCTGTGCGTACAGCTATTAATACTCATGTAGGCCCGGGAAAATTAGTTACTATTGATAATATCAGGGTAAAAGGTCCGGATGGCAGGACTACTACGGCACCTTCTTTGATTTATTATATTAAATAAGTTTTATGAAAAGAGTTTTTTTGAAGGGAGGATTGGTGTTGCTGTTTGCGTCTTTGATAGTAAACGAAGCAACCGCACAACGTACTAACAGGAGAAGAGGTAATCAACCTGCTTCAACTGAAGCACAGCCCCAGCAACAGGTTAATAATAACCAGCCTGTAACAGGAGTAGATCCTTATGGAAATCTCCCGATCAGGGTTGACTCTTCAGGTGGCAGTGAGACTGTTAAGCCATCCTTGCGTAACGACGCAGCGTTTGATAAAAGTAGTGTAAGTGCACGTACTCCTTTGACTTATGAACACTTAAGAGCTGACGATGCCCTCTTCGCTGAAAAGGTATGGAGAGAACTGGATCTCAGAGAGAAAATGAACCAGACTTTCCGTTACGAAGCAAAAGATGACAATGGAAGTCAGATGTTTATTGATATGCTTTTAAAAGCCGTAAACAGCGGTGAGGTCACAGCCTTTGCGGATGATAGGTTTTCTACACCTATGACCTTAGCTGATATCTCACAGTTGACAGTGGGTTCCCTGGATACAGCTTATGAATACGATATAAAAGATATCAGTAAGATTGTCGGACGTGTTGTTACCAAAAGGAAGTTTGACGCAAAAACAGTTGTAAAACTAAGATTAAAGGAAGAGTGGGTTTTTGACCGTGAATCCAGTCGTATGTTTTGCCGTATTCTTGGTGTGGCTCCCCTGAAAACCGAATATTTACCTAATGGGCAGGAAAGAGGAAGCTCTATAATGTTCTGGGTTTATTATCCTGATTTGCGTCCTATGCTGGCAAAATATGAAGTTTATAACCCAAAGAATATGGGACAAAGCAGGATGACATGGGAAGAACTATTTGAAAGCCGTATGTTCAGCAGCTATATTGTCAAATCAACGCTAGACAATGCCGCTAACCGAAACATAAGGCAATATATTAAGGACCCTATCCTGGCTTTATTGGAAGGCGATAATATCAAAGATAAAATCTTCAATTACGAGCAGGATCTATGGTCATATTGATCACAGTTCAAACATCAGAAATGTATAGAAAAAATGCCCTTTTTAAAAGGGCATTTTTCATTTATAAAACTTTCGTTTTAAATAGTTTAAAAAAACTTTCAAAAAACGTAGAAGCCCTATAGGAAAATTGGATAATTGTTGTATTTTCGTTTCGGTTTTTCATAGGATATTGGATTTTAAAAACGGGGCTGGATTTCTATCCTGGCCCCATTTTTTTTGGCTTCTTTTTCCCGGTCATATCTTCATTACTGCTTTTTTGCCAAGAAATAATTATAAACGATTGCTGCTTTAGACTTGCCTATCACATCGGCCAGTTCTTCCATGCTTTTTTCGCGGATATTCTTAACAGACCGGAACTTTCTTATCAAGAGGTCAGCAGAGTTTTTACCAATTCCGGGAATATCTTCCAGTTCATTTTTAAACGTGCCCCTGCTTCTTTTCTGCCTGTGAAATGTAATGCCGAAGCGATGTACTTCATCCCTTATCCTGCGGATCAATTTCAGGCTATTGCCGTTATAGGGCAGTTTGAGTGATTCACTATCTCCCCCGAAAAATACCTCTTCTTCATTTTTTGCCAGGCCTATAAGCGTAGATCTCCCGCCAGCTCCCAGTTCCTCTATGGCTTCCATAGCAGCGCTTAATTGTCCTTTTCCGCCGTCAATGATAATGAGCTGGGGAAAAGACTGCTCTTCGTCCTGCAGCCTTTTATATCGCCTGTGAACGGCCTCTTTCATGGTGGCAAAATCATTGATGCCCTCTACCGTTTTTACATTGAATTTCCTGTAATCATTTTTGCTGGGCACCCCGTTTTTGAAACATACCATAGCTGATACGGGATAACTTCCCTGGAAGTTGGAATTATCAAAACATTCGATATGCAAAGGTAATTCAGACAATTGCAGGTCTGCCTGTAGTTGTTCGAGTACCTTAATATGGTCAACATTCTTTGCCAGCTTCAGCCGTTCCTTATTCTTGATCTCTTCTATGAAATATGCGGTATTCTTTTCTGAAAGTTCCAGTAATTTTTTCTTATCGCCCCCTCTGGGAACCGTAACGATTACATCACTTTTGGGGTAATCCACAGTAAACGGAACTATGATTTCTGTTGCATCACTGTTGAAGGTTTCCCTTAACTGCGCAAGCGAAAAGCTTAATATCTCTTCTTCGGTTTCTTCCAGGTGAGTTTCAGCTTTGATGGTCTCAGTTTGTACAATTGTGCCGTTCCTTACCATCAGGTAGTTGATAAAGGCTATTTCTTTTTCCTTAATGATAGAGAATACATCCACATCCAGTTCCCTTGTATTGGCCACGACCGATTTTGACTGGTAATTTTCCAGGAATTCTATTTTTTTTCGGGTGATCTCAGCTTTTTCAAAAGCCAGTTCTGCAGCAAAGTTTTTCATTTCATCCCGGTAATGTTTTATTACGGGAGATAAGTTTCCTTTCAGCAGGCTTTTTAATAGGGAAAGATTCTCATTGTAAGAACCGGCAGACTGCAGCCCTTCGCAAGGTCCTTTGCAGTTGCCGAGATGATACTCCAGGCAGACCTTAAATTTTTTTTTGGCAATATTTTTTTGAGAAAGATCCAGTGAGCAGGTACGCAACTGTATGGTCTGCCTGATAAAATTGAGTAACTCCCGTACTTTTTTTACCGAAGTAAAGGGGCCAAGATATTCTGAACCGTCGTTTATTTTTTTGCGGGTAAGAAACACACGGGGGAATGGTTCATTCCGGATAACGATATACGGATAGCTTTTATCGTCTTTCAGGTTGATGTTAAATACGGGCTGAAATTGCTTGATCAGCGAATTCTCCAGCAGGAACGCATCCTGTTCTGAGTCAACGATAGTGAATTCTATGCGTACAATCCGCTGAACCAGTTCATGGGTCTTGTACGAAGTAAACGTCTTGCTGAAGTAGGAGCTGACACGTTTGCGTATACTCTTTGCTTTACCTACATAGATCAGTTCCCCGGCAGCATTATAGTATTTATATATGCCTGGCTGCAGGGGAAGGGAAGAAGCAATATGTTGAAATGCTGCACTGGTCATTAATAGGTTTCATCCTCGTTCCAAATCACTTTAAAGGTGGAATTAATCTCAGGTTGCCCGGGCAATTGCCTTGTCGTTACAACCTGGAAGCTCTTGTCCACCTGCCATAACAATCTCTTTTGAACTAAACTGTCCCGGGTATTAATGAAATGATCAATAATGATCGTAGTTACTTTATCGCCGGTCGGATCAGGGGTAATCAATATTTCCTGTCTTTGAATTTCTTCTTTAGCAGGTTTTACAGGAGTATAGGTGATGATAACTTTATTAAGGGTTTCGTCAAACTGTTTATCTTCTTTGAAGCGATCACTGAAGCCGTCCCCGGATATGTCCGGGATATTCAAAAAATCGCCAGCTAATTCCCGTATATGTTCACGATGGTAGTATGTAGTGTCAGTTCGGGTACTGTCAATGAAGGTGATTTTTTTTAAAGAATATAGAGATGTATCGATATGAGCCACCTGGCTTTTGATAAAGGAAAGAACAGGGAAAAACTTCTCCTGCCTGGATATTCCCTTCTTTTTTGAATGACAAGAAATGATCATCAGAGAAAGGGAAAACAGGAAAAAGCTTATTGTTTTTTTCATGCTGCCAAAATTAGGGTAACCTGGTAAAACAAAAACCCGCCTGCTCAAATTCAGGACGGGTTTTATTAAAAAGTTTAAGAGGTTATTTATTGAGGGTGACACCCAGTTTCATGCCGAAATCAAACAAGTTTTCCCGTACCGGATACTTACTATTGAAACTGGACAGCACCTGGTAGCGAACCTGTGGCCCCACCTGCCATTGGGTCTTATTACGGGAAGTAAAGCTGATATATGTTTCAAAACTTGTATTGACATTCATACGACGAACCAGCCAGGGAACTTTTGCATAATTCTTATAATCGGTAGAAATGAGGTAGGCCTTATCGCGGATAATGTAGGTAGGCTGAACTGTACCGGCAACTCCAATACTTGTTTTTTTATTTCCGGCAAGCTTTAATTCAGCACCGACGGGGGCCGAAACTGAGAAATAATAATTCTTCAGCCAGTCTGATTTGTACCCGTTATAATTGCGGTAATTTGTCCAGGCCGTAACGGAATTATTACCACCTCCATTCAGATTAATGGTCGCTTGTTCACCGTTGTACACGTATGCTTTAATATCATACTTGTTGATATTAAACTGCATACCAGCCTTTATATTTAAAATCCGAGATATGGGGTATTTTGCTGCAAACCCAAGCTGCAGACCCATATCCGGTTTGTGTGTTACAGCTTTGTTGACATCCATCAGCGCAGTGAATGGGTAACTGATAGGGTCAGCAAAAGGGCCTGAATTACCAGCAGATTTATTAGCGCTTAGACGGCGATAGCTAATCGTGGGAGCGAAATAGAGCTGCCATGAAATTTTCTTAGGCAGCTTTATAGGTTTATAGGAATTTACAACATTCTCGATAGAAAGCGGGTATAAAACTACATTTTGATTGGCCTGATTCTTTTCTGAAACAGTAACCATATTCTCTTTGAAAAGGTTTTCATCATTTGTCAACAGGCTGAAACCAGTAATCGTTTCGGATTTTTTTTCAGCAGGAGGGATGATGATGGTATTACTGATGTTTTGTTTTTTGTGTTCAATTACAGGTGAGCTTACAGATACAGCTATTTGAGCCTGCGTGAGTAAATCTTTTTCCACTGTTTCATTTGTCAGCGGCGTATTTTCAGACATGTCGCTGACAGGAGCTTCCGAAACATCAAATTTTTTAATAGAAAGCAAGGTCGTGATATCGTTGGAAACAGGATTTATCTGATGATTGACAACTGCAATCGGGGCAATGGGTATTTTCTTTGCTTTGGCAGGAACAGGAGAAACCGAAGATGTTGCAGGGCTGTTTTGCTTATCTGCCCCAGGATAACTGAGCATTACCCATGTGACTGAAACAGCAGTAAGCAATAATAGTGATGAAAGCCCGATCGCATACCATCTTCTGCGTGTATGTAAAGCGTTGTTAATACCCTTCCATACCTTCTCCGACGGAATCATCCGGTATTGATCAGCATTCTTTTTGACGTACTGTTCAAATTCCCTGTTATTAAAATTTCTCTCCATAACCAGTCACAAATTCAGGATACGAAAATTACCGGTGGCTAACTGCGACAAGCCAATCGATATCTTGTTTTGGTCTTTGTAATATCCTTTTCCTCAACAGGATGTCTTCCAGCATTGCCTTAGCCCTTGTGTATTGGCTCCGGCTCGTACTTTCTTCAATATCCAGCATTCCTGCTATTTCCCGGTGACTATAGCCTTCAACGGCGTACAGGTTCAAAACTGTCCGGTAGCCAAAAGGCAATAATCTTATACATTCCACCACCTGTTTGGCCTGTATTATGGCCGGCACGCTATCCTCCCTTACCTGCACACCAGTGGCGTGAATAATGTCCACACTTTCATTGAACTTCTTATTTTTTTTGAGGATGTTGATACAGGTATGAACAACGATTCGGCGAACCCAGCCTTCAAATGCCCCCCTGTTCTCGAAGGTATGTATCTGTAAAAAGACCTTGATAAAGCCCTCCTGCAGCATATCTTCTGCATCCTCCCGGTTGTGAGCATAACGATAACACACAGCCAGCATTTTTGAACTATACCTGTTGTATAATTCCCTCTGGGCAGAGGCTTCGTTATTCAAACAACCTTTTAAAATGGCTTCCTCGGTCATAAGTCCCTTTGGTTGCCTGTAATTTAGACATTTTTCCCATACAAATGCTGCATGGAATTGTAAATTTTCATCCCGAATTACAGGGGTTTTACGGTTATTTTTTCCTGATCAGGCTGTCTATGGGGTATTTTGCTTTCATGGAGTCCATTACAGATTCTGCCCAGCCGATCAATTTATTTTTTTCATCGGCAGTGAGTTTGGCGTCTTTGTGCATCCAGGTATAAGAATCAAGAGGCATTTCGCCTTCCTTTACCATTTCAATGGTTTCTTCCATTTTGTGATATTGGTAACGAAGGCTCTTGTTAATGTATTCATCATAATTCAAATGCCTTTTCCCGTCCTTAACATGTTTGTCCATCCACCAATCCACCGGTTGCAGTTTGCTGTACCAGGGATAATGGGTGTTGTTGCTATGACAATCGTTACAGGCTTTATCCAAAATTAATTTTACATCACCCGGAATGAGATGTGCTTTACCTATATAATTTGGCTGCTCTCCGGTGGCTTTATTACGTTTCGGGTGAATGAATTGAATAACCACTAAAGCCAGGAGCAGGAGCAGGAAGAATTTTTTAATCATGTGAAAATTTGTTTCCTGAAAATTAAGGCTTCTATATCAAAATATCACCGGTCATTTCTTTAGGGATAGGCACACTCATAATGGTTAAAATGGTCGGAGCAATATCGCCCAGTTTTCCGGGTTTTATGGTCCCTTTCCAATTATTATCAATAATGAAAAAGGGAACAGGGTTCAGTGTATGAGCTGTGTTCGGTGAGCCATCTTCATTGATCATATAGTCTGAGTTTCCATGATCGGCTGTCAGGAAAATGGTATAACCATTTTTTAACCCTGTGGTAACGATCCGCTCTACACATTTGTCAACCGTTTCTGCTGCTTTGATAGCTGCTTCCCATACACCGGTGTGGCCGACCATATCTGTGTTAGCATAGTTAAGACAGATAAAATCAGCAGTTTGATTCTCTATTTCCGGTACAAGTGCATCAGTTAGTTCATAAGCACTCATTTCTGGTTTCAGATCATAAGTAGCTACTTTGGGAGAAGGCATCATGATCCTTTTTTCTCCCTCAAAGGGAACTTCCCGTCCTCCGCTGAAAAAAAATGTAACATGAGGGTATTTCTCAGTTTCCGCAATACGGATCTGTTTTAATCCCTGTTGCTCAAGGATCTCCCCTAATGTATTTTTCAGGTCATCATTCTGGAAGATAACATTCACATTTTTATAGCTCTGATCATACTGCGTCATTGTAGTATAGTGAAGTGACAGTTTATGCATATTCTGTTCATGAAGATCCATTTGTGTAAGTACCTGTGTTATTTCCCGGCAACGGTCTGTTCTGAAATTAAAACACAATGCCACATCTCCATCTTTGATTGTTGCTAATGGCTGTTGTCCTTCATCTACGATCACGGCAGGTAAAATAAATTCGTCAGTGATATTGCTTTTGTAAGAGTTTTCTACAGCAGCAATAGCATCCGTAGCTTTTTGACCAACACCGTTTACCATAGCATCATACGCCAGCTTAACCCTTTCCCATCTTTTATCCCTGTCCATGGCATAGTAGCGTCCATTGACGGTTGCTATTTTACCGACAGCTCTATTCAGGTGTTCCTGTAGTTCGGTTATGAAACCTAAACCGCTTTTAGGATCACAATCCCTGCCATCAGTAAAGGCATGGATAAAGACATCTTTCAGGCCTTCTGCTTTGCAGACATCAATGATCGCTTTCAGATGGTTGATGTGGGAGTGGACACCGCCATCGCTTACCAGGCCCAAAAGGTGAAAAGCTTTGTTATTGGCTTTTGCATGGTGAATAGAAGCAAGAAATGTCTCATTTTTGGCAAAAGAGCCGTCCCGGATGGCGACATTGATCCGTTGCAATTCCTGGTACACAATGCGGCCAGCGCCAAGGTTCAGGTGGCCTACTTCAGAATTGCCCATTTGCCCATCCGGTAAGCCTACGAGTTCTCCACAGGTGGTCAGAGTGGTGTTTGGATACTTAGAATACAAAGATTTAGTGAACGGAACATTCGCATGCTGAATAGCGTCTGAAGATGCAACTTTACCCAGTCCCCAGCCGTCCATGATAACGAGAATAACTTTTTTTTGAGCCATTTGATTAACAGGAGTTTACGTTTTCGTAGTATTACATTGAATTTGTGGGGCAATGCGCCGCAAAACTACACTCAAATAATGTATTTGCGGTGAGAATATGTGAAAATGGCGGTTTTTAGTAATTTAGAGGGGTGCAGGGTATGTGGCATATTTTTAGATTAAATAACCTATGAAAACATTGTGATATGAAAGCACTATTAACTTCTTTGCTCGCTGCTACAATGATTGTCATGTCATCATTCGCCCAACCCGGTGGTATTGATGATGTAATAGGTGCATTGAAATCCGGGGATGCCTCGGGGCTTTCCAAATTCTTTGACGAAAACGTAGAACTAACCTTACCGGTTAAAAGTGACAGCTATAGCAAAGCTCAGGCTGAAGTAATATTGAAAGATTTCTTTGGTAACAACGGTGTTAAGGGATTTGAATTAAAACATAAAGGTGATTCACCCGGAGGCCATTATTGTATTGGTACCCTGCAAACCAAATCTGGTAATTTCAGGGCACATGTTTTCATGAAATCAAAAGGAAGTAAAGAAGTAGTTAAGGAAATCCGCTTCCAGTCTATCGAATAGTTAGAATAGTTCAGAATATTTAGAGGCCTCCCGGTTCGGGGAGGCTTTTTTATTGCATCGGTATAGTAGTAATTTTGTTCTATGAGTTTTGAGGAACAATTACATCATTTAATAGATGAGGCATTAAGAGAAGATGTTGGGGACGGCGATCACTCTACTCTTTCCTGTATTCCTGCGGATGCAAAGGGTAAAGCCGTATTGAAAATAAAGGAAGATGGGATACTGGCCGGGGTCGAAGTAGCAGAAAAGATATTTGCTTATAAAGAAAGTAATAGTGTATTGACAGCATTCCGGAAAGACGGACAGGCCATGAAAGCTGGGGAAAAGGCGTTTGAAGTAACAGCATCCGTTCATACCATTTTGCAATGTGAAAGACTTGTGCTGAATTGTATGCAGCGGATGAGCGGTATCGCTACCCTTACCAAAAAATATACAGATAAACTAAAGGGATATAAAACAAGATTGCTTGACACCCGAAAAACCACACCCAATTTCCGCTTACTGGAGAAAGAAGCGGTTCGTATCGGCGGCGGCGTGAATCATCGTTTTGGCCTGTTTGATATGATCATGCTGAAAGATAATCATATTGATTTTTGTGGAGGGATAGAAAAGGCCATTCAAAAAGCAGATGAGTATGTACAGACCCAAAAACCGGGTCTGAAGATAGAAGTAGAAACAAGGAATATTGGTGATGTAAAAAAAGTTCTGGCCTGCGGAAAGGGAAAGGTTTTTCGTGTCATGCTGGACAACTTTACACCGGAATTGATAAAAGAAGCTTTGCAGATCGTTAACGGAGAATTTGAAACAGAAGCAAGCGGGGGTATCAACCTGGATAATATTCAGGAATATGCTGCTACTGGAGTGGATTATGTAAGCGTGGGTGCACTGATACATCAGGCCAGGAGCCTCGACCTGAGCCTGAAAGCAGTTATTGAAAAATAAGAACTACAATGAACAAGAAAAACAAGCCCGACAGCCGCGGATTTGTATACAGCACAGACCCGAATTTCGTTTTTGAGCCCAAGCACGAAAACGTTGAAACATTACCGGCATCTCAACAGAAGTTGAGAGTAAAACTGGATACAAAACAGCGGGCAGGTAAAGCAGTTACTTTAATAGAAGGATTTATAGGAAAGCCGGACGATTTGGAAGAATTAGGAAGAAAATTGAAGAATTTTTGCGGCACCGGCGGCTCTGCCAAAGAAGGAGAGATCATTGTACAAGGAGATCAGAGAGAAAAAGTATTGCAATGGCTGCATAAAAACGGGTATGTCAATTCCAAAAAAGCAGGCGGATGATGGCATTGCTGCTATGCATTACTGGTATTTTGTTCTGCCTGACAGGAATTTACCTGTTTCATAAAAATGTTTATGAAGAAAATAAAAATATCAGGCCCGCAGTACTTGCGATGATCATGGGCGTGTTGCTTATCGCTATTGGAACGGCAATTTATTTCAAACTCATCCTTTAGAGAAATCAATTGTCAATTATTTGTTTGCCATTCTTCATTTTTTCAAGCACTTTTTCAAATTCAGTGGCTTTGAATCCATGTTGCTTTTTCAGATCAATGGCTTTAGATTCCCATTGAATAGCTTCTTCTTTTTGCCCTGTTTTATATAGTAACCGGGCCTGCGTGTCCATAATTTCCGGACTTTCGAAAAACTCAAGAGCCCGGTATGACCATTGTAAGGCTTTTTTTAGATATAACAAGTCGTTTGTCTTTTCATAAAAATTCCAGGCGCCTTCGTTAAGGGCTTTTGCATACGGTTGAGTCATAGAGGAATAGGAAAAACTCTTTTTCAGAACCACCGAATCCCCTTTCTGATACCTTTCCGGTACTTGTTTTGCCAGCAATGCTTTTATATTGAGCGTATCTTTTTGTTTTACGGAATCCACATTCACTGTCATATAGTAGCTGTCATAAAAGTTAATGGCCCTGGCCAGGTAGTTCAGCGTGTCTCTGACCCCCTTATAGTAATCAAGAATATTGGAGTCATAAGACTTGTTTCCGGCTTTTGGATTATTATTATTGGTCGCTCTGGCAAAAGCGGCTACTCTATATGCGTAGTCAGTATCTTTTTCCCGGATAGCTTTTTGAATGGATTTATAAATGATCCGGTTATTAATGTTGACCCTTTCTCCTAAACTCAGGCTATACCATGACTTATTGAAAAGATCAAAATTCTTTCTGAGTATCTTGTCTGCATTACTTCCAATAAGGGGATACTGGCGGGCTATAAAGACCAGGGTAGTGGGAGAGCGGAGAGAGTCGTCAGGAAGCAACGACACATACTCATCCAATAAAGAGTCTGTTTGAATAATAAGCGTTTTTCTCAGGATAAGTAATTGTTCCAGAATTCCGATACTTTTATTACCACTTCTGTATTCTTTTTCTAACTGGCTGACACCAAGGCCTTCTCCTGCTTTATAAAGTGCTATATCAATTTGTTTAATATAATCCTCGGAAAAAGTGGTTGTCTTCGGGAATGTATGGATCAGGTTTCCATCTGTTCCAAGAAAAACAGAGCCAAAAAATTTTTCCTTACCGTAGAAGTTAGCTATTCTCTTCCGGTCAGGGTCATTGCCGGTAATTTTTATGCTTATAAAACCTTGTTCCAATCGGTTCCCGATTTTAGGATCCTCGAGCCCCCTATCTGCAACTTCATTACATTGATCACAATCCGGTGATTCAAATTGGAGAAAAATCAGTTTGCCCGATTCTTTGGCCTTTTGTAAAGCTTGTTCAAAACTGATGTTCTCAAATTTTACCTGATTGAAAGCACGAAGCGAAAAAAAGGTGAGAAATATTGCAATAAGGATAGGTTTTTTCATATTTTAAAAGTAAGTATTATCCTTCAAAACCCACTTTCCGGTGACTGCCATCGCAATACGGTTTATTACCTGATGAACCACACCGGCATAGTGCCGCTGTCCCTGCTTTTATTTCTTCCCGGCCATCGCTGTGTACGATCAGGCATTCGGTTCTGATGAAGTAAGGCCCGTTGGGAGAAACTTCTATCTTTAAAACATTAGCCGATTCTTTTACAACTTTGGCGGGATTATCAGCAGCAGCCTGTTGATCATCATTCAGAAAATAGCTCAGCGCTCCACTCGGGCATTTTCTTACCTGCTCTATGATCTTTTCTGTGCCGGCGCCATCCATTTTTATCCATGGCCGTTCTTTGGGATTAAAAACTTCGATCAATCCTTTCCAGCAGAGGGTGGAATGGATACAGGTATTGGGTTTCCATACTACGGTCACTTCACCATTTGTGTATTTGTGCGTGTCTTTCGGCATGACAGAACTGAGATTTATAAAATTTAAACGGATAATGATGAGGTATTCAGTTATTTCAGTACCGGTAATTTACAACAATCAGGAGAACAAAAAAGGAAATGAATCATTCATTCCCTTTAAATCAAATTCGTCGTGAAAATCTTAGCTCTCTTACTGTCCCTGCGCCAGCGAATAAGCCTTTTTATCTCCCCATTTGTTCAGCAACTCCAGCGAACAGATTTTAAAGTTTCCGCTAAGACTTACATACAGACCGATAATATCCTGCTGGTTAAGGGGGGAACCATCAATGCTTTCAAAACGGACATTGTATTGGTTGACAAGATTGGTAAACACAGAACCCGTTGGCCAAACCTGTGTACCGCGATTGCTTACATTGACCAGGTTGAACTTTACCCCCGCATGTCGCTGGCATTTGTGTGCAATGACCTCAGGTTGTTCAGCACTCTCAATGAACATATCGACACCAGCAATTGTTTCTTCTTCCATTTCTTTGGAAACCAGCATTGGATTTTTCTCCAGCTTAAAATGAGTAGGTGTGGCCGGCATATTCTGCAACAAAGGCTTGGCATTTACCTGTGGTTCTTTACCAAAGTTGCTGATGATAGCCTCTGCAAATTGCGTTGTGTTCAATGCGGGTTTGTTTTTATCGCCAAAGTCGCCGGTACGTATGCCCTGTTCCAGTGTATAAAGTAATGCATTCTCAATCACGGCCGCATTTTGCATATAGCCTAAGTGACGCAACATGGATAAGCCGCTTAACAAAAGAGCCGTTGGGTTAGCAATATTCTTACCGGCAATATCCGGTGCGGTGCCGTGCACAGCTTCGAAAATGCAGATATGGTCACCGATATTGGCTGACGGGGCAAAGCCTAAACCCCCTACCAGGCCTGCGCAGAGATCAGAAACAATATCACCCTGCAGGTTGGTCAGCACTACTACATCAAATGAATCAGGTCTTGTCACCAGCTTCATGCAGAGATCATCGACTATTACATCATCTGCTTTCAATTCAGGGTATTCTTTGGCTACTTCATAAAAACATTCGAGGAATAAGCCATCTGTTATTTTCATGATGTTGGCTTTATGCCCGCAGGTGATGCGCCTGGCATTTTTCTTTTTTGCCATTTCAAATGCATACTTGATCACCTGTAAACTTCCCGGACGGGTAATAAAACGGCGGCTCAAGGCTACATCATGTGTGAGCATATGTTCGACGCCACCATAGGTGTCTTCAATATTTTCCCGGACAACAGTTATGTCTATCGGAATTCCTGCTTTGCTGAAGACCGTATCCACACCATGTAATGTTTGAAACACCCGTTTATTGGCATAGGTATTCCAGGTTTTTCTTGCAGTTACATTTACGCTCTTCACCCCTTTTCCTTTGGGTGTCTCCATCGGCCCTTTGAACAATATGCCTAATTGCTCAATCGTACTTTTCGCATCGGGCGTCATACCATTGGAAAAACCCTTATCAAATACCCATTTTCCCATTTCCACGTATTCATACGATAAGGGAACTTTATTTGCCTGAAATACATGGAGTACGGCCTCCATGATCTCAGGACCGATACCATCTCCTTTTGCTACGGCGATCTTCATATTGTTTTATTGCTTAAATTGTGTAACGAGTAGCCGTAAAATTAACGAGGGATTTACAGACATCATTCTTTTTCTTTACTTTTACGAAAAGCAGTTTATATGAGCAGCATCATCTCCGAAGGTGTACAGGTGAGTGTGGTGACATTCTACCAGCCTGACTACAGCAACCCGCTGCAGTCGGAGTTCATGTTTGCCTATCGTATCACACTGGAGAACCACAACTCTTTCCCGATCAAGTTGCATCGCCGCAACTGGCAGATATTCGACAGCAATGGTACGCACCGTGAAGTAGAAGGTGAAGGTGTTGTCGGTGTTCAACCTGTTTTACAACCCGGCGAATCTTACCAATATGTCAGTGGCTGCAACCTCCGCACAGAAATGGGAAAGATGAAAGGAAATTACCAAATGGAGAATCTCAGCAGCAAGCAGATGTTTGAAGTAGATATTCCCGCTTTTGAGATGATCGTTCCGATGAAGAATAACTGATCTGTTATTCCCATTTTTATTTCGGTTTGTATTTTGCTTCCTCCAGAATTTTTTTAGCTTCTGTCTGCATTACCTCTTCCGGCTTCAGTGCAGGTTTTTTATCAGCATATTTTTTTATGATCTGCCAGCCGATCCATTGACCAATATTGCCCGGTGAAAGTTCCTGTGAAAAAACAGATGTAAAGGGCGCCTCGCCGATATATGTTTGGAGCGTAGCCGCATTGACTGAGTGGAGATCTTCGTTTTTGATAATATAGCTCCACATCAACCCTTCATTTTCCTCACACCATGCTAATTGTTGTTTTGTATAACCTGTTTTGACCGAGTCCGGTGTTTCCGGCAAGAACTTGTCTAACATCCACCATTGTTTTCCCCTTTCGATCATTTGTTCAATAAGAGGCTTTCCCTTGCTTTTATCGGGAAAAATATCTTCTGTGACCAATTTCATTACATCAGCTACTATGTATTCTTTTGAAAAGCGTCGGCTGACATACAATGGCGCTACATTGTTGATGAAATAATCATGCTGGTAAAGTGAAAAGTCTTTTCCAAGATAGAATTGTAAACCGATACCTATAAAATCAGGCCCCATGAAATCAGGCGTGTAGTCCCCGTTCCCCATCTGCGCCATATCCTGCCTTGAGTTCATGGCTCCTACCGCAGTGATAATAGCTGACGGCTCTTTATAGCGAGGGAAATAATATTTTACATATCTGAATGCCTGCTCTATTTGTTTTTTTACCGGGCTAAAGTCGTCGTAGATCATTTGTGCGGAGTCAGAGATCTGTTTGTACCGGCTGTAAAATTCCTTTGCTCCTGCATTGTCAGATACTCCTATGATGGTTTGTAAAAAAAGCGGTAAAAAGGTGGGATATTTTACCTGCAGGGCAGCTAAGCCTTTTTCAATACCTGTTGTATCAATAGCAAAGAAATCTTTATCAAACCGCTGAATATTCAGGTCAACTTTTATCCCCGACACATCGGGGATGTTCTTTTTATTATTACAGGAAAGGGCAAGGATAAGGGCCAGTAAACAGGCAAGGAAATTTTTCATAGCCTTTATTAAACGAAATGGGTTTAAAAATGTTGCCTGCGAAGATAGCGGAAACCTGAATTGACAGCGATGATTGCCTGCGGGGGTGTAAATTTGTTATATGAAGATCGCCTTAGCACAGCAGAATTATCATATCGGGAATTTTGAAAGTAACCAGGCAAAGATCATCGAAGGTATCGGCCTGGCCAAAAAGCAAGGAGCCGACCTGGTGGTCTTTTCGGAGCTATGTATTTGCGGCTATCCCCCCCGTGATTTTCTCGAATTTGATGATTTCATTAACAAATGTTACGAATCGCTGGATGTGATAAAGCAACATGCCGATACGATCGGAGTGCTGGTGGGCAGCCCGGCCCGCAACCCGCTGAAAGAAGGAAAGGACCTGTTCAATGCCGTTTTCCTTTTACACGAAAAGGAAATAAAAACAGAAGTACATAAGACATTGCTGCCTAACTATGATGTCTTTGATGAGTACCGGTATTTTGAACCGGCCTTTGACTGGAGGATAATAGAATTCAAAGGGAAAAAACTGGCCGTAACGATCTGTGAAGATATCTGGAATATGGGGGATAACCCATTGTACCGGATCACGCCGATGGAAAAACTGATGCCCTTTGGGCCGGATGTAATGATCAATCTCTCAGCTTCTCCTTACAACTATGCACAGGATGTTGTCCGCAACAGCATCGTCCGAGCGCATACACAGAAATATCAATTGCCGATGCTTTATTGTAATACTGTCGGCTCGCAAACGGAGATCGTATTCGATGGTGGTAGCCTGGTATATGATGTAAACGGGAGCAAAGTAAAGGAGATGAAATACTTTGAAGAAGACTTCCAGGTATTTGAATTGGAAGAGTTATTAAAAGTTAATACAACTGCCGGTAAAGCAGCTTGGGAAAGCTATTTTTACTCGGCCAAAGAAGCAGGCGCAGGTGTCAATACGCTGGATTATTTATCGGATGAAAAGAATATTGGCGAGATATACCATGCGCTTATCCTCGGCATCAGCGATTATTTCCGGAAAATGGGTTTTACCAAAGCCATCCTGGGATCTTCGGGAGGGATAGACAGTGCCGTAACGCAGGCGCTGGCGGTAGCGGCGCTGGGAAAGGAAAATGTCAGGGCTATATTGATGCCTTCCCAGTATTCAACATCGCATTCCGTATCAGATGCAGAGCAGCTTTGCAAGAACCTGGATAATCCTTATGATATTATCCCGATCAAAGATATTTACGGGTCTTTTCTCACGGAACTGAAACCTGTTTTTAAAG
>JAEUVK010000225.1 GCA_016787135.1 Chitinophagaceae bacterium
TATACGAGTTCCAGCAGAATGGGAAAAACAAGAAAGAGTTCATCTTGCTTGGTTTGGAAAAGAAAGGAGGGATTCTGTTTTGTGCAGAGTGATTGAAGCATTGCAACCATCTGTTCCACTTACGTTAAATATACCTGCTGATTCTCTGATGACGTCCATCTGTTTGTACCTATCAAAATATAGAATTGATACAGCTAGAATTGATTTTGTAACAGACCGGGATGTTGATTTCTGGACAAGAGACCCATTGTTTTTTGTAACACAAAATGATTCGCTGAAAGTTGTCTGCTTCAATTACAGCATGTATGGGGTCTATCCCGACATTGCCAATGAACCACTACCAGATGATATAAAAAAAATAGGGGAATACGATGAACGGTTGGCTGCACAATTAAAGACGCCAACCATTAAAAGCGACTTTGTGTTTGAAGGTGGCGGAATAGAATCTAATGGTAAGGGCACTTTTATCATCATCAAAGAAATGGCATTGCAGCGTAACCCCGGAAAAAACATTGCTGATATAGAAGCCGAGTTGAGAAGAACATTGGGTGCAAAAAAAATAATCTGGCTCAAAGACGGTCTTGCAGAAGACAAAGTGTACAAAGACTTCGGACCATTTTATAGAAATTATTTCGGTGGTGGCGCCAACATGCATGTAGATGAATTGTGCCGGTTTGTAAACGAAGCGACAGTTATTCTTCCACAAATACCAAAACAAAAGCATTGGGAAAACCCGGTTGACAGCATCAATCATTTTATGCTGGAACAAAACTTTCGCATACTTAGTAAGGCAACCACATATCAAGGAAAAAAAATTAAGATTTACCGCATCCCAATGCCTGAAGTAACCCCATTACTTTATAGTTTTTACACAGAAAATGTTGACATGCCGGAAATGCAGAAGTTCGGCTTCAAGCTTGGAGATACCATACACCGTGTTCCTGCAGCTAGTTATGTAAATTTCTTTGTTAGTAACAAAGTAGTATTGATGCCAAAATACTGGAAGCCTGGTATGAGTGAGATACAAAAACAAAAAGATGAAGAGGCAAAGCGATTATTACAAAAATTATTTCCTGAACGAAAGGTTGTACAGATTTACACTTTAACTATCAACCGTGGAGGTGGTGGCCTCCATTGCATGACACATGAGCAACCACTGATGAAAAATTAACGGCTGCCAACAAAAGGTGACCGATGCACAACTACCACCTGGAAAAACAAAACAATAAAAATTCTTTTCGCTTTTTGAAGTTTATTGACCAAAGTCTTTGTTCATTTTTTTCTATTATAGCGACGGGGTGTACCGGTGGGTTTGAAAAATGAAAAAACAAAGGCTTTGAAGCCCGTTTTTCAACGCTTTTACTTTTACCATCACTGCTGTTTTGATTTTTCTTTGCCTGCTGTTTATTATTTTCCGGGGATACTTTTTCCCCTCCTGCTTCGTTTATTACAGGCTGCCCGGAAAAAAATTAACGGCGCATTAAACCTACCCCCCGGAAATCTATCCAATACCCCTCAATTCCGCTATCTATGAAATATTTTTACCTGCTGATCGCCTTACTGTCCCTCGCCTCCTGTCAGAAAGATAAACCCGTGACACCGCCGGAAGAAACCATGTATTTCCCGGTCAATGGAAGTTCGGCCTGGGAAACCAAATCCCTCTCCTCGCTAGGCTGGAATACCGCAGCGATACAACCGTTGAAAGATTATCTTCTGCAAAAACACAGTAAATCGTTTATGATCCTGGTAAACGGCCGGATCGTGATGGAAGAATATTTTGACGGGCATACCAAAGATTCGACCTGGCAATGGAATAGCGCCGGGAAGACCCTGGTCGGCACTCTCACCGGTATTGCCGCACAGGAGGGACTGCTGCAGATCAATAATAAGGTCTCCGACTATATCGGCGCCGGCTGGACCAGTGCCCCGCTGATCAAAGAAAACCTGGTCACCAACAGGCACCTGCTAACAATGACATCGGGTCTGAATGATTCGAACAACCTGGTCATTAAACAAAACCTGACCTATATGGCCGATGCAGGAACCCGCTGGTCATATCATAACGTATTTCAGAAACTGATGGATGTGGTGGCTGCCGCTTCCGGTCAGTCTTACGATAATTATTTCAACACTAAACTGCGGGACAAGCTCGGCATGGATGGTTTCTGGAATAACGGCGCCATATTTAAATTATACCACAGCAATACCCGCAGCATGGCCCGCTTCGGCCTGATGGCGCTGAATAAAGGCAAATGGCACAACGAACAGATCATCAATCAAACCTTTTTTGAAGAGAGCATCAACACCTCTCAAACGATAAACCCGTCATACGGTTATTTCTGGTGGTTGAATGGCAAGAGCAAGTACATGGTACCCGGTGGCCAGGACGTGTATAACAGCACGCTTGTACCCAATGCTCCTCCGGAGATGTATGCCGCTATGGGCGCCGAAGACCAGCGTATCTATGTGATCCCTTCAAAAAAAATGGTGATCATCCGCATGGGGAATGCTTCTGATCCGCTGAATCCCAGTTTTGCGTTATCGGGTTTTGACAATGAGCTCTGGGCAAAGATCAATGCAGTGATCAATTAGATACTAAAGCCCACGAATTTTATGAATAAGAAAGGAGACCATACGAGGTCTCCTTTTTTTGAATAGTAAACTTCTTACACCGCTCTTATTTCGGCCAGGCCGCTATAATGATCCCGGCGATCACACAACCGCCGATATTGTACAGGCTGTTGACCAGGTGCAGGGCCATTGGTTTTTTCTCATATAAATAAGAAATGCAGATGGAGGTGGCAGAGAAACATACACCTGCTACAAGCCCTACTTTCAAACCGGTGGTCCAGTCAACGATACCGATACGGGTAATGAGTATGGCCAGGCCTATGCTGGCCACGATCATCAGCACCAGCGATGAGACCATGGTCTGCGCCACTCCTTTTTTCATCTCCGGGTCATTGGGGTTGATACCGGACGCTTTGATCCAGGTGTTCTTAAAAAGAGCAGAATACCAGATAGCGCCGAGAAAGAAATAAGCAAGGCCGCCCACCAATACAGCCAGCCAGTTGATGTCAGAGAAGATAGCAGTATTCATGATAGTTGGTTTTAGTGATAGAAAAGATAAGCCATTTCCGCATTGCATGCAATGACAGAAATGGCTTTGTCAATAAAACCGGTACCGCTGTTTATAATCTCTTCACCCGGACATTGCGGAACCATACCATGTTGCCATGATCCTGCAGGCCGATCCTGCCTTTTTTATAGGTGCCGAAATCCGGCATTTTGGCAAACTTGCTGCCGGCGACCAATTTCTTCCAGGCATCGTCCCATAGAGTGACAGAGACTACATTTTCTCCATTCAGGTTAAGGTCAAGTTTTCCGTTCAGGCTTTTTATTTCAACTGCGTTCCATTCTCCGGCTGGTTTCACTGTCTCTTTGCTGCTGGAGATCAGGTCATACAGGTCGCCTGCCCGGTGTTTTTTGATCTTTGCATCCGGGTGACCTTCATTATCGAGCACCTGCATTTCCGGTCCCGTATGCCAGGGCCATTCATACTTAGCGCTGTCTTCATGAATATAGAACATGATGCCGCTGTTACCATCTTTGGATATCTTCCACTCCAGCTTCAGGTGAAAGTTTTCAAATTCTTCGTCCGTCACTATATCGCCGCCATTCTCGATCTGCCAGTCTTTTTTTGCGCTGGTATCGAGATAAAGGGCACCATCGGCTACCTTCCAGGCGCTGCCTGTAGGTCCGCCACCGTATTTGTGCCAGCCTTTGGTGGTCTGCCCGTCAAATAAAGCCACCCATCCGTCGGCTTTCTCCTGATCGGTCAGGATACTCATGACTGTTTCTGATTCTTTGGTTGTATTGGATGAATCTCCTTCTCCTGTTTTTCCTGTATCTGTACTGTTATTACAGGCAGCCAGTGACAGTACTAACATACTGCCCGCAAACAATCTTATCATGATCTCTATTTATTTTTAAGTAACAAAATATATTTCACAGCTGCTGCTGCTTCTTCCTGTGTCATGGCCGGGTGAGGGATCATCGGCACTTCGCCCCATACGCCCATCCCCCCTGTAATGATCTTATTGGCAAGATGTGTAACAATCGTATCCGGGTAGCCGGCGTATTTATTGGCCACATCCCTGTAACTGGGGCCGGTCAGCTTTTCGTCTATTTTATGACAGGTAAGGCACCCGCTTTTTCCTACTATAGCTAACCCCGCCTGGTAATCCGGATTCGATGAAATATCTTCCGCGGCGTCTTTCTTTTCTTCTGTTGCAGCATCTTTTTTTCCTTCTTTACTTTCATTGCTGTTGCAGGCAAGCAATACAGTCAATGCCAATGGTACGATGAAATACTTTTTCATGTGAGAATTGATTATTGATTATTAAAGGTCAGTTTAATCCTAATACAGAGCGGTTAAAGGTATCATCTGTTTTAGTTCCGGCAAAATCATCAAATGCTTTTTCCGTGACACGGATGATATGTTTCCGGATGAATTCTGCTCCTTCGATAGCGCCATCTTCGGGGTGTTTGATACAACACTCCCACTCCATCACCGCCCAGCCGCTATAATCATATTGCGTCAGCTTGCTGAAGATGGTTTTAAAATCTACCTGGCCATCCCCCGGCGAACGATACCGACCTGCCCGGTTGGCCCAGCCCTGATAACCACCAAACGTTCCCTGTTTACCGGTTGAGTTGAATTCAGCATCTTTTACATGAAATGCTTTGATCCGTTCATGATAAAAGTCTATGTACTGAATGTAATCTAATTGTTGCAGCACAAAATGAGAAGGATCATACAGCAAACAAGCTCTCGGATGGTTATTCACTTTTTCCAGGAACATTTCATAGGTGATACCGTCAAACAGATCTTCACCCGGATGTATCTCATAGCAAACATCCACACCACATTCATCAAAATAGTTGAGAATGGGTGTCCATCGCCTGGCTAATTCTTTAAATCCTTCTTCCACCAACCCGGCAGGCCGTTGTGGCCAGGGATGAAATGTATGCCATAACAATGCGCCGCTGAAAGTAGGATGCGCATTCAACCCTAAATTCTGAGAGGCTTTGGCGCCGTATTTCAATTGCTGAATGGCCCATTCTGTCCTGGCTTTGGGATTGCCGCGCAAATGTTCGGGTGCAAATGAATCGAACAGGGCATCGTAGGCAGGGTGCACGGCTACCAATTGCCCCTGCAGGTGTGTTGACAGTTCCGTTATTTCCAAACCGCAGTCGTTAATGATCCCTTTCAATTCATCTGCATAGGTCTTGCTTTCGGCAGCCTGTTTCAGATCTATACACCGGGGATCCCAGGTGGGTATCTGCACGCCTTTGAAGCCGATACTTTCCGCCCATAGACAAATAGAGCGAAGATTATTGAACGGCGCTTTATCGTCCATGAACTGCGCCAGGAAAATGCCGGGGCCTTTGATAGTTGTCATGATTATTCTTTTATCAGTTAAGAGTTATGAGTTAAACATTCAAAAAACCTGCTGTTCACTCAACTCTAAACTTTGCGCTCATAATTCTAAACTACAAAATCCATCCACTTCTGCTCACTCTTCCCGCTTTTGATGACATTCTCAATGAACGCCATACCTCTCACTCCTTCTTCCATACCGGGGAAGTCGAGCCATTCATCTTTTGGTTTTTCTCCTGCCATCTGCGCCTTTACACATAAAGCAAAGTTGCGGTAAAGATTGGCA
>JAEUVK010000021.1 GCA_016787135.1 Chitinophagaceae bacterium
TGGATAAAATGGTGGACCAGGTGACCGGTAAATTTACCAGGGCCATGTCATCAGCCGTAGTGGCAGCCAAGCCTATCTTCCTGAATTCGGTAAAAAATATGAGCATCAAAGATGCTGCAGGTATTTTGCTGACCGATAATACCCATGCAGCTACCGACTATTTCAAAACAGCGATGAGTCCGGAACTGATGACCGCTTTCCGCCCGATCGTTGACAGCACTATTAAACTGGAAGGCGCCAACAAGGACTGGAGCAGTGTTGTAAATGTATATAACAAGATCCCTTTTATCAATAAACCGCTTGAGCCCAGTCTGACCGACTTCATCGCCGCCCGTGCCATAGATGCCATGTTTGTCAGTGTAGCCAATGAAGAAGAGAATATCCGGAGCAAATTAGAATTCCGGAAAACAGATATGATGAAGAAAGTATTTGGCTATGCCGAAGAAGAAATGAAAAGAAGGACGCAGCAGCCGAAACAGTAAGAGGTTCCAGAGTTCAAGAGGTTTAAAGGGTCAGACGGCTCTTTAAGCCTCTTTTTATTTTTTATCGCTGTAGACTACCGGCAAATACAGTCTTGTTTAAAATTTTTACGCATTCGACTCGTTATAGACATATGAGGACAATCATCATCTTAGTTTCACTTGCTTTGTTGTCATGTCAGTCTAAAATCAATACAACACAAAACACAAAAACCGACTTTAAAATATACCCTTATATCCCGGATAGTTTGATTGCTCAATCGGAACCTCTGAAAGAGATGAAAAGATCAGCTGACTTTTTTAATCTTCCTGTTCTTTACAAAGGAATAAATGATTCGCTGGAAATTAGGGTTTGGCCCTGGGAAGCCTTTGATTTTTTCAAAAAAGCCTTTGTTTTTGAACACGACGGCGTAAATTGGAAAGGGGTATATTATTTTTCTTACACAATGCCCATATTTGATCAGGATGGGAAAATGATGACTTTTTTAGACGCAAAAAAAATTGGCGACAGTGTTTTTCTTGTAAAAGAGATCACACCGAAATGTGGATGGCAGAACTTTGCAGACAGCCTTGCTTATTATGAGATATTGACTTTGCCGACTCAATATGATATAAAAGGTTTCGAGCATAAGGCAATCATGGATGGGGATGCTGTAAGCTTCGAAATAGCAACCAGAACATCTTATCGAATACTTGGTTATGGCAATCCAAGTGTTTATAAATATAGAGAGTGTAAAATGGTTACTGGATTTTTGAATATGCTTCAACAACAATTCAGTGAACAATTTAAATGGGAAGAGACGATTTTTTCAAAATAAAAAACCCTCCCGATAACTCAGGAGGGTTTACAAATACGTTATTCAATCACTACTCTACTTCCTTCGCCCCTTCTACCAATACCGTCACTTTGTTATTGATCACTTCCACAAACCCGCTCTGGATATCGAAGAAGGCAGTGTGGTTTTGCTTATCCTTTAAAACCTTTACCCGGCCGGCTTTCAATGCGCTAACTAACGGTGCATGTTTGTCCAGCACTTCAAACGAACCGCTGATGCCCGGCATCTGCACGCCATACACTTCGCCGCTGTAGAGTTTTTTTTCAGGTGTTAATATCTCTAAATTCATAATTAGTCAATTTGGAGATTTGAAGATTTGGAGATGAACGCATTGTTATATTTCCAAATTGCCAAATCATCACATTATCCCTGTGCTGCCGCCATCAGTTTCTTACCTTTCTCGATCGCATCGTCAATAGAACCCACGAGGTTGAATGACGCTTCCGGGTATTCATCCACTTCCCCATCCATGATCATGTTGAAACCACGGATCGTTTCTTCGATAGGAACCAGCACCCCTTTCAGACCGGTAAAGGCTTCTGCCACGTGGAAAGGCTGCGACAGGAAACGCTGTACCTTCCTGGCGCGGGCTACTGTCATTTTATCTTCATCACTTAATTCATCCAAACCGAGGATCGCAATGATATCCTGTAATTCCTTATACCGCTGTAAGATCAGTTTTACCCTGTTGGCGCAATTGTAGTGAGCGTCTCCCACAACCTGCGGCATGAGGATTCTTGATGTAGAATCCAATGGGTCGACCGCAGGGTAGATGCCAAGGTCTGCAATTTTGCGAGACAAAACCGTTGTTGCATCGAGGTGGGCAAATGTGGTGGCCGGGGCGGGGTCCGTCAGGTCATCCGCCGGTACATATACTGCCTGTACTGATGTAATAGATCCATTCTTTGTTGAAGTGATACGCTCCTGCATAATACCCATTTCTGTTGCCAGTGTCGGCTGGTAACCTACGGCTGAAGGCATACGGCCTAACAACGCCGATACTTCAGAGCCTGCCTGCGTAAAACGGAAGATATTGTCCACGAAGAAGAGGATATCACGTCCTTTGCCCTGTCCATCACCATCACGGTAATATTCAGCGATGGTCAGGCCGGACAATGCCACACGGGCACGGGCGCCGGGAGGTTCATTCATCTGTCCGAATACGAACGTGGCTTTTGATTCTGCCAGTTCATTCATATTCACTTTGCTCAGGTCCCATCCGCCTTCTTCCATACTATGTTTGAAAGCATCGCCATATTTCATGATGCCTGCTTCGATCATTTCACGCATCAGATCATTTCCTTCACGGGTCCTTTCTCCTACACCTGCAAATACAGATAAACCGGAATACGCTTTCGCAATATTGTTGATCAGTTCCTGGATCAATACCGTTTTACCTACACCGGCGCCACCAAACAGGCCGATCTTACCACCTTTTGCATACGGTTCGATCAGGTCAATGACTTTGATACCGGTATATAGTACTTCGGTAGCTGTGCTCAGGTTCTCAAATGTTGGAGGTTTGGCATGTATGGGACGACCGCCTGTTTTGGAAACGGCAGGCAACCCGTCAATAGGATCGCCGGTTACATTGAACAAACGGCCTTTAATGGCTTCGCCGGTCGGCATAGCGATAGCAATACCGGTATCCACTACCTGTGTACCGCGAACCAGGCCTTCGGTACCATCCATGGCAATGGTACGGACACTGTCTTCGCCAAGGTGCTGCTGCACTTCAAGCACCAGCGTATCGCCGTTTTCCTTTTTTAATTCCAATGCATTATAGATCTCAGGGAGTTTGCCTTCAAACTGGACGTCAATTACCGCCCCGATGACCTGCTTTACTTTACCAACATTTGCCATACAAGATAATTATGTAGAAGGTTAGATTTCAGGCCGCAAAGGTAAGGGGGCAGGAGTGAAATGAAAAATGTAAAATGAAGAATAAAAAAGTAGAAGATATGCTGTGGAAAACTGGTGTTATACAGGGTTTTGAGGCCCGGTATTAGCTTGTTGCACACCTATCCGGGCAAAGTGGAAGTGCCACGTCCGTATCCCCGTCCGTTTATCAACAAAATGGCCGCGGGATTGAACAATTCACCTATCTTATAAAATATTTTATCGCTTCTGTCCGGAATGAGAACCTGCATTCGTCAATTATAGGAATCTGATTTACACAACTTATTAAAACTACAATTATGGAAAAATTCATGTTTATTTTTCATGGCGGGCAGATCCCGACACAAAGCCCCGAGGAAATGCAGGCGCATATGGGCAAATGGATGGCCTGGATAGATAAGCTGGCCAAAACGGACCAGTATGTATCCGGAGAGCCTTTATTACCAGGTGGTAAATTGGTAAGCGGCAAAGGAGGTAAGACTGTTACCGACGGGCCCTATACAGAAGGTAAAGAAGTAGTAGGCGGTTTCTTTATCATCAAAGCAAAGAATATGGATGAAGCAGTTGCTATTGCCAAAGATTGTCCTGATTATGACCTGGATGGCAGTGTACAGGTAAGGCAGGTGATGAAGATGGATATGTAATCACAGTGTCTGAACGGGCGCAATGAAATCCTTTGATAATAATAATATCAATCAACTGGTAGATCATCTTTTCCGGCACGAATCGGGAAAGATGATCGCCGTTTTATCAAGACTGCTCGGGCTGCAGAATTTAGAAGTGGCGCATGACATTGTACAGGATACTTTGCTGCAGGCTATGAACAGCTGGAGTTTTGGAAAGATCCCTGATAACCCCCCTGCATGGTTGTATCGGGTCGCCCGGAACAAAGCCATCGACTTTTTACGAAGAGAAAAAAAATTCAGGGAGATCAGCCCGCAATATGCATACCTGCTGCAATCAGAATATACCCTCACCCCCACCGTCAATCATTTATTTTTGGAAAACGAGATACAGGACAGCCAGTTAAGAATGATGTTTGCCTGCTGCCATCCCTCCATTCCTGAAGAGTCGCAGATCGCATTAACATTGAAAACACTTTGCGGTCTAAGTGTCAATGAAATTGCCCGTGCTTTTTTAACGAATGACGAAACGATCAGTAAGAGAATTTACCGGGCAAAAGAGAAAATTAAGCTGGAAAAGATCGGACTGGAAGTGCCGCAGTCCGGTGAATTGCCCCGGCGGCTGGATGTCGTTTTGAAATCACTTTACCTTTTATTTAATGAAGGTTACAACTCCTCCCATCCTTCCCAGTTGATCCGTCAAGACCTGTGCAAAGAAGCGATACGGCTATGTCTGCTGATCACCCGGCAATCATTGACAGCTTATCCACGGGTCAAAGCCCTGCTATCTTTAATGTGTTTCCAGGCATCCCGGCTCAATGCAAGACTTGATGATAAAGGCAATATCATTTTATTAAAACACCAGGACCGTGGTAAATGGGACCTTTTTCTTATTCAAGAAGGGTTTACAAACCTGGAGGCAGCCGCCGAACCGTTCGAAGTATCCGCATATCATCTTGAAGCAGCAATCGCTTCTTTACATGCGGCTTCCTCTTCTTTTGAACATACTGACTGGAAAAGTATCTATCATTTATATGAAATGCTTTACCAGTTGCAGCCGAACCCTATAGTGGCCATGAACAAAGCGATCGCTTCAGCATATGCTATCAGCAAACAAAAAGCTTTGGAAGAGTTACAACAGATAAAAGGCCTCGAGCAACATCATTTATATTATGCTTCTATCGGGGAAATGTATTTTGACCTGGCGCAGAAAGAAAATGCCAGGAACTATTTTGAAAAAGCATTCCGGCTGACTCATTCACAAACCGAAAGACAACTACTGCTCGAAAAGATCTCCCTTTGCTGAAACGTTCACTTTCCTATTTTTGCCCAATGCAATTGACGGAAGTAAATGACAAAAAGACCGCAAAAGAGTTTATCCGGGTAAATGTGGAGATCAATCAAAACGATCCGAACTATATCCGTCCGCTGGATAAAGATATCAATGCGGTCTTCGATCCAAAGATCAATAAAGCCTTTCGTTTTGGTGAAGCTGCCCGCTGGGTACTGAAAGATGGCAACGGCAAACTGATCGGGCGGATAGCAGCATTTGTCAATAAAAAATATAAGACCAAAGGAGATGATGTACCGGTAGGCGGTACCGGCTTTTTTGATTGCATCAATGACCAGCAGGCGGCCGATATGTTATTTGATGTAGCCAAACACTGGCTGATGCAAAAAGGCATGGGTGCCATGGATGGCCCTATCAATTTCGGGGAAAGGGACCGCTGGTGGGGTTTGCTGGTAGAAGGATTTGAGCAGCCACTTTATTGCATGAATTACAATCCTCCTTATTACCGTGATTTGTTTGAACATTATGGCTTCAAAATATTCTTTAACCAGTACTGCTATGCATTAAAAGCCAAAGACAGGTTGCAGGAAAAATTCTTTATCCGTCATGCCGAGTGTGCTAAAGACCCGAATTTCAGTTCAGCGCATATCAGGAAAAATCAACTGGAAAAATTTGCTGCCGATTTTACCAAAGTATATAATAAAGCATGGGCAGGCCACGGTGGCCTGAAGGAACTGGATGAAAGAACAGTGTTGAAGATGTTTAAAACCATGAAACCTGTCATGGATGAAAAGGTTAGCTGGTTTGTCTATTATAAAGGAGAACCGGTAGGCATCTGGCTTAATCTTCCGGACCTTAATCAATGGTTCAAGTACTTAAATGGTCAATTTGGCCTCTGGCATAAACTGAAATTCCTCTGGATCAAACTGACGAAGAAAAATAATAAATTCTCCGGGTTTGTTTTCGGCGTAGTGCCGGAGTTCCAGGGCAAAGGTGTCGACAGCTATATGATCGTCGAAGGCGCTGACCTGATCCAGGGTATGGACGTATATCATGGAAATACCCAGCCGGGAAAGCTCCTTTATGATTATTATGAACTGCAATGGATTGGGGAGTTCAATCCAAAAATGATCAATGTGGCTTTAAGTCTTGGCACTTACCAAAGCAGGCACCTGATCACGTACCGGTATTTATTTGACAGAACGAAAGAATTCAGGCCGCACCCGGTCTTGCTTTAGATCACAAGCCAACGCCTGCCTGTACCATCACATAATTGACCGGCGCTCTTCCAATGGAATATTGCAGGGTATTACCACTATAGACAAGCGAGTTCCTGACAACATATTTAATATCACTACCCCAGTTATAGGAGAGTCTCAGGGTAAACATGCCATCATCCTTATGTCTTTTCTTTCCAAAAGAACAGCCGACAGCTACTCCTTTATTGAACCCGGCACTGCCGTAGCTATCAATGTCAAACGCAGGTATCCCTAATGCGGATTCTATCGCATTCAGATTCTCTTTGGTATTTGACAAATAAAAGTTACCTCCTGCAAGAATTTCAATAAATGGCCGGACCGGGGCCGGTGTTGAAGGGAGTAAACGAACGAGGGCATTAGCCTGTAATATACCGTAGCTGGTCTTATAATCACCTCCATAGCCATTGATGTTAACATTGCTGAGAAAACGTCCATAATACGTATAACCGATCTCACCCCCAATGCGCAGAGGGCTGTTTCGTTTATTGCGCCCCCAGGTAAATGGGTTCGTCAATATGGCAACGCCGCCGCCAAAACCAATATTACCCATGTTATTTCTGATGGCCGCCTGCATCTCTTTAGAGGGTATCCCCACCTGGAAGGCCAACAAGCCATTGACGGTCTCGGCATCTTTTGAACGGCTATCTTTTTCCTGCGTAAAAGATATAAGCGGGTAAAGAAAGCAGGAGATAAGCAATGGAGTAATAAGCTTGCTTTTCATGTTCGGTTCAGGTTTATCGGTCCACTGAAGGTAGCCAGAATAGTTATAAACATTACTGACATTTCTCATTTTAACAAAATTGGGGGTTGCTGATTATTGGCTAAATTCGCCACCCGGGATTATGGATAAATTCATCGTTTCAGCCAGGAAATACAGACCTCAGCTGTTCAACACTGTTGTAGGGCAATCGCATATCACTACTACGTTAAAAAATGCGATCAAAAATGACCAGTTGGCACATGCATTCTTGTTTTGCGGCCCAAGAGGCGTAGGCAAAACGACCTGCGCCCGGATACTCGCCAAGACCATCAACTGCGAGAGCAAAACAAAAGAAGGTGAAGCCTGTAACAAATGTAATTCCTGTGTCTCTTTCAACGAAGGCACTTCACTTAATATTCATGAACTGGATGCCGCCAGTAACAACTCAGTAGATGATATAAGAACATTAGTAGAGCAGGTCCGTTTTGCACCACAGGCAGGTAAATACAAAGTGTATATCATAGACGAGGTGCACATGCTCAGTTCATCAGCTTTCAATGCATTCTTAAAAACCCTGGAAGAACCTCCCCCCTATGCCATTTTTATTTTAGCTACCACAGAAAAACATAAGATACTTCCGACCATCCTGAGTCGTTGCCAGATATTCGATTTTAAGCGCATCACCACCAATGATACAGTAGAGCACCTGCAGGAAATTTGTGAAAAAGAAGAAATAAAAGCAGAAAAAGCTGCCCTGCATGTTATTGCCCAGAAAAGTGAAGGCTGTATGCGTGATGCCCTCAGCATCATGGATAAGATCGTCAGCTTTACCAACGGCGAACTTACCTATACTAATACGTTGGAACACCTGAACATACTCGATGCAGATTATTATTTCAAACTGCTCGACAGTATGCTGAAGCAGGACCTCTCCGGCGCCATGCTTTTGTATGATGATATTAACCGGAAAGGTTTTGAAGGCGACCTTGTGGTAAATGGTTTTGCAGAGTTCATCCGCAACCTGCTTGTATGCAAAGATGAAAAAGCTGCCGGCCTGCTGGAAGTAGTAGAAAGCTTTAAAGACAAATATGTAAGCACGGCAAAGAGTGTGTCTGCCGCTGTTCTTATCAGCGCTTTGAATATTCTTAATGAAACGGAAATAAATTACAAGGCGGCCCGCAATAAACGATTGCATGTGGAACTGGCGCTGATCAAACTCTGTTACCTGCAGCAGGCTATTGAACTTAGTGCTGAAGGAGCCGGGATCAGTAAAAAAAAACTAGTTGAGACGGCCAAACCGGTTGCTTTCAGACAGATCACTCCTCTGGAAGTCAGAAGTGACAGGTCAGAAGTACACATTAAGAAGAATAAAGAGAAGCTTATTATCGAAACCAGCGGGATCGGGGCCATAAAAGTAGCTGAAGAAAAGCCAGTGTACAGTCACCCGGCATCATCAAATCCCGAAAAAACGTCTTCAGGCAAAATATCTGCATTAGACAAGATCCGCAAACAGTATAAAAGCAATGGATCCGCTTCCAATGGTAATACAAACCATCCGTTAAAAGAAGATGAACTCAGGAAAGCATGGGACGAATATGTAGAGAAGCTGAAAGAGACCCGGAACCCGGCAGCGCAGCCATTTGAAATGGCCCGGTTGCATATCAAAGATGACAATACATTTGAAGCGATCACCGCCAACAATATCGAACAAAAGTTCCTGGAACAGGAACGTAATAAACTCTTTTCTTTTCTCCAGGAAAAACTACAGAACCGCTTATTGCAATTCAATGTATCCGTAGAAGAAAAAACTGATTCACGACCAAAGATAGAAGCGCCGCTTTCGTCCCGTGACCAGTTGCAGAAGATGATGGAGCAATACCCCATAGTAAAAGAATTGAAGGACCGGTTGAAGCTTGACCTGGATTGGTAAGATCGCAGAGGCCGTGCAACGTTCTTTTAAGGCCTGTTGTCAGCATGGTATTATGAAAAAAAATTTTTTATTCAGCAGTTTTGCCTTCCTGTTACTTCTCCATCTCGCTTCATGCGACAAGCAAACGGGCATCACAGTTTCAACGTTCCATGGAAAGTGGAAAACCAGCTATAATGATACGATCGAGTTCTTAAGGATTGGCGGCAAGAACATACTTCGGTATAATCAGTCCATGAACCCATCCCTTACGGTACCTGCCAACTATGAATATACTTACCAGGACAATAAGCTTGGGGTAAAAGATGGCCTGAGCGGCCTGGCTGTTTTTCGTATTTACCAGAGCTTCCGGTGGCTGGAAGAAGGCCATTCATTTGAAGTGCAGGGTGTAGAATGGTTCCCTTTCATATCTTCTACCGCTACTTACTTTACATTTACCAGGATTCCATAAACGCTAAAGGTTTTATTATCTCCATTTGCCGGTTTCCTATTCATCAATTTACCTTAATTTCGGCCAAAATTTAAAGGCACATGGCTGAAGTGATATTGATGCCGCGTCTGAGCGACACCATGACAGAGGGAGTGATCGCTGCTTGGCACAAAAAAGTTGGCGACCCGGTAAAAAAGGGTGAATTGCTCGCTGAAGTAGAAACCGACAAAGCCACCATGGAACTCGAAAGCTACAAGGATGGTACTTTATTACACATAGGCACAGAAAAAGGCGGCAAACTTCAGGTGAATGACCTGCTGGCCATCATTGGTAATAAAGGTGAAGATATTTCCGGGCTGATCGGGGGAACAGGCAGCAATACAGCTAAACAACCTGAGAAAAAAGAAGAAAAGGCCGGAACACCTGTCACCAGTAAACAACAACCTGCCACGGCAACACTTGATATTTCAAAAATGGAGGAGGTTGTATTAATGCCCCGGCTTAGTGATACAATGACCGAAGGTGTGATCGCCGGCTGGTTGAAAAAAGTTGGTGACACAGTAAAGAAAGGTGACGTATTGGCCGAAATAGAAACCGATAAAGCTACCATGGAGCTCGAGAGCTATAAAAATGGAAAGCTTTTGTACCAGGGAGCCAAAAAGGGAGAAAAGATAGCAGTGAATGACTTGCTTTGTATAATAGGAGAAGAAGGAAAAGTAAATGTGGATGCGATCGTAGCCGCTGCAAAAGGTGGCGTTACGGTGGCTGAGACTGCAAGCCCGCAAGCTGAAGTTTTATCTCCGGCTGCGGTCGCTGAACATCATGAAGCTTCCTCTTCGAATGGTAGAGTAAAAGCCTCTCCTCTGGCCAAAAAATTAGCAGCAGAAAAAGGAATTGACATCAGCAAACTTGCAGGATCCGGCGATGGCGGAAGGATCGTTAAAGCCGATATTGATAATTATAAACCGGCAGCAGTAACGACTGCACCGACAGCAGAAACAAAAGCCGCAACGCAGGTATTAACCCCTGTTGTTTCAGGACAGGAAGGCTTTACTGATGTTCCGAATTCGCAAATGCGTAATGTCATCGCAAAAAGATTAGGTGAAAGCAAATTCAGTGCACCGCATTTCTACCTGACCATGGAGATCAACATGGACAATGCCATGGCAGCCCGTCCACAATTGAATGAAGTAAGCCCGGTCAAGATCAGCTTCAATGATATGGTGGTAAAAGCTTGCGCATTGGCCCTTCGCCAGCACCCTGCTGTAAATGCTTCATGGCTGGGTGACAAGATACGCCGTTATCATCATGTGCATATCGGTATTGCTGTTGCTATCGAAGATGGGCTGATCGTTCCGGTAGTGCGTTTTGCTGATCAGAAAACGTTATCGCAGATAGCTGCCGAAAGCAAAGAGCTTAGCGGCAAAGCAAGAAATAAAAAACTACAGCCCAGTGAATTCACTGGTAATACATTCACTGTTTCCAACCTTGGCATGATGGATATTGAAGAGTTTACGGCTATCATCAATCCTCCTGACAGTTGCATCCTTGCTGTTGGAAGGATCAAAGAAGTAGTGGTAAGAAAAGGGGATGGTTTTGGTGTGAGCAATGTTATGAAAGTAACCCTTAGCTGTGATCACCGCAGCGTGGACGGGGCCTCCGGTGCTGCCTTCCTTCAAACGCTCAAGAAATTCCTTGAAAGCCCCATAACAATGTTACTCTGATCCTTTTGAAATTTATTAGAAAAGCTGCCGAGTTGTTCGGCAGCTTTTTTTTGCAAAATATTGCAGCCCATAAGGTTGTCCTTTGCAACGGGTAAGAGTTATATCTTAAAACAATAAAATTGATCGTATGTACTATACTATTTATGACATCCTGCTGTTATTTTAGCAGAAATCTGACCTATGACGCCTAAAGACGACAGCCGGTTTTCCGTTCCTCTCCTGTTCCTTGTTACAGGCGGTTCTTTTATCATCTTCAGCCTTGCCTTAAAATTATTGGATGGACAAACGTCTCATATCAGTCTCTTTATTAAAATAGGAATCGCTATGCTGGCACTGGGTCTTATCAGCTATATCGGCACAGCGGTCATTAATACCTCATCCGAGGAATAGATCTTCTATTACTTCATCTGAACTTCTAACAAAACGATCTTTCCATCCATAGTTGACACGATCAGTTTTCGTTTATCCAAAACACGAACGGTATTCACCATAGAGTTATCTATTTTATGCGTCCATACCACCTGCTGACTGGTCGGATCAATAGCATACACTACACCGCTTTTTGTCCCGAAAAAAACATTCCCGTCTTTTTCTACCAGCATAGAAGGCACATGTTCATAACCAAAACCACAATGTAAACGCCATACTGTTGATTGTTTCTCCCGGCTTGTTGCATAAGCAACAATGGTATCCTGCATGGTCTTTCCATATACCCATTTACCATCTACCGATATACCAATGGATTCCCGGACTGTTGCATCGTTATTTCTCCATAACGTTTTGCCATTTATCACATCAATCGCAGATATATACCGGTCCGGCGCTACAATATATATCACATCATCATGAATAACAGGAATGCAGGCCGCAGGTGAAAAATTGCGTACGGTTGATCCATTGCTCCATCTCCACAATAGCGATCCATTCTTTTTATCCAATGCATATAAGTGCCTGTCCCATGCACCAAAAATGATCTTACCGTCATACAATACCGGGGTACTGACTACGGGCCCCTGTAACCCTTCAAACTTCCACAACAGTTGCCCGGAATGCAGGTCAAGTGCTATGAAAGAATGATCGCTGCCCCCGATAAAAACGGTATCATTACTTATAAGCGGAGAGCCTAATACAGCAGCGGCTGCTTCATTTTTCCACTTCAGTTTCCCGGTTTTACTATTGATGCAATAAATACTGCCGTCACCGGAACCAAAAACAGCATTTCCTTTCGAAACGGCAGGCGAAGAAAAAATCGCCCCCCCTGTATGAAAAACCCATTTCAGTTTACCATCATTTAAAGAAAGGCAAAGAAGTTTTCCGTCCTGGTTGCCCACTATTACATTATTACCATCCACTGCCGGGGTTGAAATAATATTTGCTTCAGCAGCATATCTCCATTTTTCCTTTACCTGTTGATACTTATCGTTCATGCTATAGTCCGGACGGATAAAATTTTTATCCTTATCGAATTGCCTGGTTTCTATCTTGATCCCTGCCCACACACCCAATGTTTCTGTCAACGGTCTTCTTTCTGAAAAAAGGATCGAATCATTTCTTACATCTGCCAGGTTGTATCCGCCGGTCTCCTTTTTGGCCCTCAGATTGGAACGGCCCATCACTCCGGGTATATCTTCAAAGGTCATCGCCTTATTAGCGTGGCCATGCCCGCAAAGTATCGCCCATATATTGTAATGACGCAGGCGGTCAGTGATCTCATACCAATTATCCAAACCATTATCTATCGGGTAATGATTGAGAAATATAACAGGCTGCTGCGGCTTCAAAGCCGCCAGTTCCTTATCCAGCCAGTTGATAGCACTGCGGGGAACATGCCCATCACTCATACGCACATAAGGGCCCGAAGCACAGCCAATAAAACGGATACCATTATATTCAAAACTGAACTTGTCGTTCCCGAATACAGTACCGAAACCGACACCACCGCTTTCACTCCAGCCGGTATCATGATTACCCGGAATGATATGCCAGGGAACATCCAGGCTGTCTAATATCTGCTTAGCCAGTTTTAGTTCTTCGTTGGTTCCCAATTCGGTGATATCACCTGTCAGCACCACAAAAGCTATATCATTCATTGCATTGATGTCCCGCACTGTCCGGCGAAGGTCCTCTTCGGCAGAACCGTTGGGCGAACCGATATGTGTATCGGAAATAAAGGCAAACCGGAAGGGTCTTATCTGAGCATAACCTACCGCAAGAAGAGTACAGGCCAGCCACGTGATCACTATTTTCTTCATAGCAGCAAATTACTGATTTCATTCCTGATCATATCAGGTACCAGGGTGATATACTTTCAAAAAATTTTGAAAGTTCGGAACATCTGTATAGTTTTGGACTATGAAACTAACAGAAGCCAAACAGCAATTCATCAGTTCATGGGGGGCCTTCGGCACCCATTGGGGTATTAACAGGACCATGGCACAGATACATGCCCTCCTGCTGGTAACGCCTGATCCACTGACACAGGATGATATCATGGAGCAGTTGAACATCAGCCGGGGCAATACCAATATGAATATCCGGGAACTGATCAACTGGGGCCTGGTAGAAAGAGTGTTACTCGCCGGAGAACGAAAGGAATACTTTTCGGCAGAAAAGGATATATGGAAAGTGGTGAAGCAAATTGTAAAAGAAAGAAAGAAACGGGAACTGGAACCTATGCTGAAATTGCTTGATCAACTGGAAGGAGTAGAAGGAGATAAAAAAGACAAGAACATAAAGGCGTTTGTTGACACGGTGAGTTCGATAAAACGGCTGGGCAAACAAGCTGATAAAACTTTAGATGCGATGATCAAAGCAGAAGAAAGCTGGTTTGTGGGGAACCTGATCAAGATATTTAAATAGTTTTAACGGGCTACAAGAGATGATCCTCTAAAACAAAATCTCCTTCTCATTGTTATGATACTTTAGTATGGAAAAGAAGCAAACACTTGTCCTTGGCGCATCCGACAACCCTTCCCGATATAGTTACTTAGCCATTCAGAAACTCAGGAGATACGAACATCCCGTGATCGCTATCGGAAGAAAAAATACCAAAGTGGGAGACGTAGTGATAGAAAAGGAAACAAAACCATTTTCTGGTGTCGATACCGTTACTCTTTATCTTAATCCCACAAACCAAGAGGAATATTACGATTACATACTTTCACTAAATCCGAAACGAATCATTTTCAATCCTGGCGCTGAAAACGAAGAACTGGCAAGGCTTGCAGCCGAAAACAATATTCAGACCATAGAAGCCTGTACGTTGGTTTTACTAAGCACGGGACAATACTGATATACTTAATCACTCGAAATTTTACGAGAAGCTCCAAAGTACTAGCCCTCAATCTTTCTATTTTCCGGTCATTCTGCTTGGAGTTTGAACAAGATTTAGCAAATATTTGTCTCCCGTCCCCACTGAAAACTGTAACAGATCAAAATCCGTTACCAGTATCCAAATCCATATATCTATTTAATACTGTCCGATGAAAAACCTGACATTGTCCGGCATTTGCCTGGCATTACTGCTCAACTGCGCCCCATCATTTGCGCAGGAGAAATTACCGGTGAATGAACCTGACCTGAATAAACCAAAGTTATTCACCGATATTCCTGATAGAATCCCCGTTCACATCCTTGATCTGCAAAGCCTGGTCAATACAGAAACAGGTAAAGACATCAGTCTGAATATACCCGGAAATAATAATAAAGCTTTTGACGGCAGAGTAATCTCTGCTGCTGCAAAGTATAATAGTACTATCCGTAGCGTAGTGATACGTTCCGCTGATTTTAACGGTGCCACATTCACCCTGTCCTCTTCCATCCAACCCAACGGCACCGTTAAATTCACCGGCCGCATTATCAGCCCGAAACATGGCGACCTTTTTGAACTGCAAAAAGAAAATGATCAATATATACTTGTAAAGAAGAACTACCATGACCTTATCAATGAATGACGCCGTAACCTGACCCGTTTTTATCCCTATCATGTACCTGTGAAAACTTAAATCCGCCTTGTTATGACAACAAGTATCCGAACCCTAATCACGCTGCTGTCAATAGCAGCAGCAATGATGGTGAAAGCTCAAGTTCCCCTTTTAAGCAGCCACCCTTCCGCCACGGCAGTAATGTTCCTCGATTTCGATGGACATAATGTCGCAGGCACCAGTTGGAATTATAACGGCCCCATAGCCTGCGGAGCGTCGGGGCTGGATAATTCCCAGATCATTGAAGTTTTTAACCGGGTGTCTGAAGATTATCGCCCTTTCAACATCAATATCACTACTGATTCCACAAAATTCTTAGCTGCCCCGGTAAACCAAAGAATGAGAGTGATACTTACCGTCACTTCAAGCTGGTACGGCGCTGCAGGTGGTGTGGCCTTTGTAGGTTCCTTTACCTGGGGAGATGATAACCCTTGTTTCGTTTTTTCTGCTTTGCTGAATTATAATGTGAAGAACATATCCGAAGCCGCTTCGCATGAAGCCGGTCACACGCTTGGCCTGTATCACCAATCATCCTATGATGCCAATTGCAATAAACTGACCGACTACAATCCTGGAACCGGATCAGGTGAGATCGGCTGGGCCCCCATCATGGGAGTAGGCTATTACCGTAATATGACCTTATGGAACAATGGACCCAACCCGTATGGATGTTCCAGTTTTCAAAGCGATCTCGATGTGATCACATCCGGTGTAAATGGTTTTGGCTACCGGACCGACGACCATGGCAATAACTTCGCCAGCGCTACTGCTACCTCTTTCTCCAATAATGAATTTACCACCAGCGGTATCATAGAAAGAAATACCGATGCAGACATTTTCAAATTCAATATGCTGTCTGCCGGGCGCTTTCAGTTAGATGCCATTCCTTATAATGTAGGGACTGGCAATACCGGCTCTGATCTTGATCTGCAGGTCACCCTGTACAACAACTCCCAAACAGTATTGAATATATATAATCCCGGAACGTTACTCAGCTCATTGGTAGATACAACACTGAATCCGGGAACATATTATATAAAGGTAGAAGGGAAGGGTAACCAGTATGCACCCAACTATGCCAGCTTAGGTTCCTACTCCTTACTCGGCCGCTCTACGCCGGGCAGTGTATTAACTGTTCGTAAAATAGAATTAAGAGGCTATATGAATAGTGATTCCCACGAGCTGAACTGGATCATAGATGCAGATGAACAGGTGACCAAACAGGTCCTCGAGATCTCTGCCGATGGCAGAACATTTCAGCCGCTTACAGAACGGGCCAATGACCAGCGATCTTATATCTATCGTCCCAATAACATTACGACGTCTCAATACCGGCTGAATGTAACATTCGATAACGGGAGAGAATACTATTCCAATGTTATTACTATCCACCAGAATGGAGCTGCTCCGCGTCCTCAATTAAATGGCACATTGATCCGCTCTGCTACCATTGCAATAAACAGTCCGGGCATTTACGATTTCCTGATACTTGATATGAATGGCAGGATCGTGAGCAAAGGAAAACTCAGGAATGGCATTAATACATTAGATGCGGGCAAAATGATCAGCGGGATGTACATGATACGTTTTACTGCCGACAGGCAGCAATGGACCGATAAATTCGTTCGTCAATAATCTCTTTCCGGTCCCGCCTGAGACGGGGCAATAATCCGTTCCCATTTTTACTAATCAGAGATTTTTCTTATTTTAGGAAAATCTCTTTTTTATGCGATGGAGAAAATTCAATGGCGACCCTATTGATCTTCCCATTATCTCGGCGGTCGAGAATGCTATCAAACGGGAAACCGATTCCGGTTATCGGCTGAAAGTTTGCATTGGTACCGACTCACAGGTAAAGGGAAAAGAAACAGAATTCGCTACCGTTATCGTGTTCCTCCGGGAAGGTCACGGCGGGTTTATGTTCATTCACAACGAAAAGACCAGGCAGCAGTACACCATCAAGGAAAGAATGCTGATGGAAGTAGCTAAAAGCATCGAGATCGCTTACGAGTTGTGCAACCTGTTCACCGTGTACAACGTGGATATGGAGGTACATGCGGACATTAACACTAACCCGCATTTCAAAAGCAACGATGCCCTCAAAGAAGCAATGGGCTACATCCTCGGTATGGGCTTCGCCTTCAAGGCTAAACCGGAGGCTTTTGCCAGCAGCAGTTGTGCCAATAAAGTGGTGAACTAAGCGCCCGGCCTTTTAAGACTCTTCAAAAATTGCGGAGCCACCTCCGCAAGAGAAATTGTCTCCCTATTTATTCGCTCTTCTTCCCAATCCGACGATCAGCACGACCAGGAAAAATATCCCAAGTACCAAATAAAGAATAGCCTGCTTCATGATTTCTTTTTTTTGAAACTACGCAACTATAGCAGGAAAGAAATACCGGGAGAAAGGTATTTTAACGGAGACGTGTATCGGGAGTAATCTTTACTTCTGTTACTGAAATGATCTTTTGTTCTGCAGCAGCAGGTTGATTTTGAGAAGTGGCGTCAATAGTTGTATCGAGGTACATCTTTTCGATCTTCCTGGTATCTTCCTGTGCCAGGGAGAAAGTGACAAACACCAAAAAGAAGAGTACAATAACCAGATTTTTTTCGGATAAGATTCTTCTCATAAACGATAATCCTGAATTGTGTGCAAAGAAAGGTATAAATGTCCAACTGTCCAAAGTCATTTAATCCACAGCCATCACAGCCTGGTAAAACTATTATTCAAACTCCCGATATAATCCAGTAACAGTTTACGACCCTCCTTAGTAAGCGCTGATGTAATAAAGTGAGGCGGCGGTTCTTCCCAGTTCTCCGCCAATACTGATAAGAACGCATCTGTATTCCGTTTGGTTGCCATCGGTTTGTTCTTATCACTTTTGGTAAATACCAGCACAAAAGGAGTTTCCCATTTTCCTAACTGATTGATGAAATCAATATCCGCCTGCTGGGGTTCATGCCGGCTATCAATAAGCACAAATAAACAAACGAGATTTTCCCTTTTGCGGATGTAATTTTCGATCATCTGCTCCCATCTCCTGCGGCTGCTCTGCGATATTTTGGCATAACCATAACCGGGAAGGTCAACGAGGTACCATTTCTTTTTATCATTGGAGACAATCTCAAAATGATTAATGAGTTGTGTCTTGCCAGGTGTCGCCGATATTTTTGCAAGATTCTTATTATTGCTGAGCATATTGATCAGCGATGACTTGCCTACATTACTCCGGCCGATAAAAGCATACTCCGGCCTGTCCGGTTTTGGGCATTTGTCGTAAGCAGGATTGCTGATGAGGTATTGGGAAGAAGTGATCTCCATTGGAGTGCAAGATACCTGATAGAAAAGAAATGTGAATACTGTTCTCAAAACCTGATCAGTGGTCTTCTCTTATCTTTGCACCCGCTATGACAGAACCCTTACCACACGATCATATCATCCCGTTCAAAGATTCGGGTAAAAGCAAGAAAGAGCAGGTGGCCGAGATGTTTGACCGCATCGCTGTGCGGTATGATACGATGAACCGTGTACTTTCCGCCCGTACCGATATCGGCTGGAGAAGAAAGGCGATACAATCACTGAAAAAGAATAACCCAAAAACAATGTTAGATATCGCCACCGGTACCGCCGATATGGCTATTATGGCCTGTAAATTGCTTACCCCGGATAAAGTTTTTGGAATTGATATATCGGCACAGATGCTAGAAGAAGGCAGAAAGAAAGTTGAGAAAGAAGGCTTTGCGGGTAAAATCGAATTACAACACGGGGATTCCGAGACAATAAATTTTGCAGAAAATACGTTTGATGCCGTGATGGCTGCATTTGGGGTCCGGAACTTTGAGAACTTAGAAAAAGGATTATCAGAAATGCTGCGGGTGTTGAAGCCGGGCGGGCAATTGGTAATCCTCGAATTTTCAAAGCCAAAGCAAACAGCAGTGCGGGGCCTTTATAATTTGTATATGGGCATAGTCGCTCCGCAGGTAGCCCGGTGGTTCAGGCAGAATAAAGAAGCTTACCAGTACCTGAACGAGTCTGCCAATGCTTTTCCCGAACGCCAGCAGTTGGTCGCTATTTTAAACAAACTTGGTTATTGCGATACCGGGTATAAATCGTTAAGCTTAGGAATATGTTGCATTTACAGCGGAAGAAAGCCTTGAGATGGAAAACCGGATCGCTGATACTATTGGCCCATATCTGCATTATTCAAATTTCCTTCGCCCAGGAAAGAGTAATAAATCTTTACGATCACGATACCAAGCCTTATTATTTCGGTATCACATTAGCAGGCAGCATGTCCCGGTTCCATACCGAACAACATGCCCGCTTTCTTGCTGACGACAGCATCTATGTAGCAGAGCCGGAAAACTCAGGAGGCTTTGGTCTCGGCTTGCTTGCTACCATGCGCTTATCTGACCGTTTCCAGTTTCGTTTCAATCCCCAACTGGCTTTCACAGCAAGAAGTATTTATTATAAAAGAAAATATCCTGACATAGACAACCTGACCGACGTAAAAAAACCTGTTGAATCGGTTATTGTGTCTTTTCCTTTTCAATTAAAACTGCAATCAGACCGTATTGGTAATTTCCGGGTTTATGCACTGACGGGAGTAAAAGCCGATATTGACCTCGCCAGTAATGCCCGCGCCAAAAAAGCAGAAGACCTCGTAAAGATCAAAAAATATGACTACGGTGTAGAGCTGGGTCTTGGCTTCAACTTCTTCTTTGAAAGCTTCATCTTTTCCCCGGAGATAAAACTCAGCAACGGGCTTGGTAATATCCACAGCCGGGATAAGAACCTGATCTACTCCAGTGTGTTTGACAAGATACAATCAAGGATGATCGTATTCAGTATTCATATCGAAGGTTGATCATAAGTGAGAGGCGGCTATTCACTCAACACTGACCATCCACCATTACCCACTAAAAATCAAACTCTCTCCGGTGCATATTCCATCTCACACCAAATGAAACGACAGTGGTATTGCCAGAAATGACCGGGGCCGTTTTTGTTTCCTGCCTGCGATAGACGCCGAACAATTCGAGAAAAAGATTTTCTCTTAACTCATACGACACCAGCAATGAAGCATAGATTACATTTGTCTTCCATCCCGAACCGATCTCAAACCCATAATCTTTCGTTCTGTAAGGCGCCACATGCGGAAGAAAAATATTACTGCCGAAGCTACTGTAATTAGCACTGCCGATGGCTGCAGAATCCCTGCCCTGTGTATAATAGATCATTTTCCCCTGCACTAGCCATTTTGGTGCAGGTTGGTAACGGGCCACACCAATTACCTCGGAGAAATTGGCCATCAACGGATGCGCCAGCGGCTGGTTGTAATGTGTATAGTTCGCTACAGAATCACGATGCGAATAAGTGAACGGGCGAACACGGTTATGTTCCAGTTGAAGGTCAAGATTCTTAATATTGAATGCGTCTATATATTTAGCGCCTAATTGTATCCCGAATTTATTGGCCCACCAGCCATTGCCTGCTTTGATCTCAGATAACTTGAATTCATCCAGCAATAATTGTCCATACACCTGGAAGCGATGCGCAATATTAGCTTTGGCGTCCAGGCCCACCACAGAGTTATCATAGCTGCCGTTCTGCAATTCAATCGAACGGTAAAAAATGACAGGGTTCAGGTACCCAAAATCAAAATGGTCCTTACGGCCAAATATTACTCCTTCAAACAAACCTACATTCAGCCATTGGGTAAAAGCAATATCCAGGTGATGCATGGCTGCATACTTTTTACCGATCAGTTTGTCGCCAAACCTGTTGTCGGCATTATGCAATTCCATAAAAAGGTTCTGGTAATTGAACTTCCAGATGCGGGTATTCAGTTTCAGGAAAAGATTATTATTGCCAAAATCACTAAGGAATAAGCTCCGGTAGCCATTGCCTATGAAATTTTTATCATAGCCAAACGTAATATCAATGTACTTCGCCGCATTGAACGTAAAATACCCTCTTGCATCAAAATAATCCACCCCACCGGCTGCTTTGAAACTTTTATACAGGCCGGCGCCCGGTGTGGCTTTCCTGTCATTGATCCATTGCTGCACATAGACCGGATCCCTCTCCTGGTTGTCGGTGATATACGCAGCAAAACCCACTTTATCGGCGATGCGTCCTCTTACTGTCACACCACGGCTATTAAGAAACAGGTCCTGGTCATTGTCTTTTTCTTTGGAAAGGGTGTATTGAAAAACCGGATTGACGATAAGATCAAAATCCTTTACATGCACTTCATAAAGGTTGGCAGGTGTTTTATAGAAGCTTTTCCAAATAGGTTTTTTGCTTCTAAACACCGGGGATGTGCCTGTACTATCCTGAAAATATTCAATGTTGTTCAGTAAAAGGCTCCGATAGTTAGCTTCATCAACAGACGATGATTTTGCATGTATCGCCCCTGGCAATTGTCTTCTCATCCTGCTAAAAATATCATTAACCGCCTGTTTTCGGGTGAACGGCCTTACTTTAGAAAAATTAAGGATCGAATCTGTACTTATTTTTATTTCTAGCCTCTCCAGTAAAATATTCGCCTTGTCTCCCTGCGGCAGATAAGTAGTTTGTGAAAAAACATTTTTTGTAAGAAAAAAAGAAAGCAGTAAAAATAAATACGACAGCCTCCCCTTCAGGGGCTGGGGGTTTTCTTTAAATTGCATAGTTATGGATTAATCCGTTCAGCAAATTATGCAAATATATCTGATAAAAAACATACAGGTCGTCAATGAAGGCCGGGTACAGGTAGCCGATGTATTGATAAAGAACGGAAGGATCGAAAAGATAGGGCCGCAGATCACATCGCACGACCTCCATCTTACCGAGATCAGTGGTGAAGGAAATTATCTTTTGCCGGGAGCCATAGATGACCAGGTGCATTTCCGGGAACCGGGGCTTACGCACAAGGCTAATATTTACACAGAATCCAAAGCGGCAGTAGCAGGCGGCGTTACCAGTTTTATGGAAATGCCGAATACAGTTCCTAATGCACTCACACAGGAATTACTGGAAGATAAATACCGGATCGCTTCGCAAACTTCGCTGGGTAACTATTCCTTTTACATGGGTACAGGCAACGACAACCCGGATCAGGTACTGAAGACAAATGATAAACGAAAAGAGGTCTGCGGCATCAAGATATTCATGGGCTCCAGCACCGGCAATATGCTCGTGGATAACCCGAATACATTAGACAGGATATTCCGCGAAAGCGAAGTACTGATCGCCACCCATTGCGAGGACGAAAGCATCATCAAAAAGAACCTGCTTGAATTGAAAGCAAGCGGCAAAGCACTTACAGCCGCTGATCATCCTGTTATCCGCAATGAAGAAGCTTGTTATGAATCATCCCTTTATGCGATCCAGATAGCAAAGAAGTACAATACCCGACTGCACATACTGCACATCAGTACAGAAAAGGAACTGCAGCTTTTTACCAATATGCTTCCATTGAAAGACAAACGTATCACGGCGGAAGTGTGTGTACATCATTTGCATTTCACCAGCGATGATTATGGTCGTTTAGGGAATCTTATTAAATGTAATCCTGCTATCAAAGCGCCGAGCAATAAAGCAGCATTATGGAATGCCCTGCTGGATGACCGGCTGGATGTGATCGCCACTGATCATGCTCCCCACGCATGGGAGGAGAAAAATGAACCTTACGAAAAAGCCCATGCCGGGTTACCACTGGTCCAACATTCCTTATTGCTGATGCTCCATTATTATAAGCAGGGAAAAATATCACTGGAAAAGATCGTGGAGAAAATGAGCCATGCTGTGGCCGATTGTTTCCAGGTAAAGGAAAGGGGCTATATCCGGGAAGGGTATCATGCCGACCTGGTGATCGTAAACATGCATGAAAAGACAACCGTATCCAAAAACAATATCCTGTACAAATGTGGCTGGAGCCCGCTGGAGGGTTTTGAATTCCCGGCAACCATTACCCATACTTTTGTAAACGGGCACTTAGTGTATGGAAACGGAGCATGGGATGAATCTAAGAAAGGACAACGATTATTATTTGACAGATAAAATCTGTGAGTGGTCAGTGGTGAACGGTCAATATCGCTAACTCCCCTCACTCACCACTTACCATTCACCGCTCACCATGCAGATAGACAAGATATCATTCAACGACATTTCGATCTTTCATTCGGAAGAAGAGTTTTCTATTTTTCACAAATTGAACTTTACCCGCACTGTTGGCGGAAAGGAATGGTTGCGCAAGTTTTTTACCGAACCCCATAGCGACTTGAAAAAGATCATAGGCACACAGAAAGTGATCCGCACACTGATGGAACACGTCAATGAATGGCCGGCAGACATTACCAATGGCACTGTACTGGTAATGGACAAATTCCTCGATTACCAGCTCGATCCAATCAGCCAGCACCCCACCCCTTTCACTAGTTTTTGGTATAAATGGCTGCATAATGCCGATTACTCCATGACCAAATACTCTATCACTCATTTTGGGGATTTTTACCGCGGACTGAGGAACATCGCTGGCCTGTTCGAAAACATCGATCTTCCGATTGGCATCAAGATATATATTGACCGCATTGTACAAATATTAAAAGAGCCGCCGCTGGCAGAGCTTTCACAAACAGAAAAAGGCAAAAGATTTTCTCCTCAGCAAAACCTGTACTTCGCCTATCATGTACGTGGAAGGTATAAGACCAATACCCTTGAACTGATCGATATTTATAGCCGGTTAGACGCCTGGTATTCGATGGCTGTTGCAGTCAAGACATACGGCCTGTCTTTCCCGGAATTTGCGGAGCAGAACACAGCATTGGTGGATGCAAAAGGGCTGTACCATATTTTAATTCCCGATCCTGTCGCTTATGATATGCAGATGAACCCCGAACATAATTTTCTTTTTTTAACCGGGGCCAATATGGCGGGTAAAAGCACATTGATCAAATCCGTAGGCGCTGCCGTATTCCTGGCACATATAGGAATGGGTGTGCCCGCTGCCCACATGAAGCTGACATTGTTTGATGGTTTACTAAGCAATATCAACGTAGTGGATAATATCGCCAAAGGCGAAAGCTTTTTCTTCAACGAAGTGCAGCGGATAAAGAATACCATTGAAAAGATCAACAACGGGAAGAAATGGCTGGTGCTGATCGATGAACTGTTCAAAGGAACCAATGTGCAGGATGCTATGAAATGCTCTCTTGCTGTTATCAAAGGACTGATCAAAATAAAGAACTCCCTGTTTATACTTTCTACTCACCTGTATGAGATTGGAGACGAACTGAAAGCCTTTCCGAATATCTCTTTCCGCTATTTTGAAACGGATGTAAAGGATGATCAACTACATTTCAGTTACCAGTTAAAAGAAGGCATCAGCAACGATCGGATCGGTTATGTCATCCTGAAAAGAGAAAAGGTGGTGGAGATGCTGGAGAAACTATAGTCCGGACCCCGATTTATGAGATTATTTAGACCATCGGGAAAATATCGTCATTAACTTCGAAGTATGCAAAGATTGCTATTTGTACTTCCTTTGATATTCTTTCAGTATACTCTGGTTGCACAGAATAATATTGATGTACTGCATTATAAATTTGAAATTGAACTTTCTGACAAATCCGATACTATTTCAGGTATTGCAACGATCGATGTAAAGTTTCTTTCTGAATCTGGTAGCATATCGTTCGCCCTTATTGGGCCTAAACAGCCAGGCAGCAAAGGAATGCTGATCTATACACAACATGACACACTCCACCCTTTCATTGCGATAGTTCGGGATGATAAGGTCATCCTGGATCTTTCAGATACTGCCAAAGCCGGAGAAGAACGGCGATTCATCATTCATTACTTTGGAGTTCCATCCGACGGACTCATCATTTCCCGTAACAAATACGGACACCGCACTTTCTTTTCCGATAACTGGCCCGACAGGGCCCATCACTGGATACCCTGCATTGATGACCCCTCGGACAAAGCATCGGTTGAATTTATTATTACAGCACCTTCTCATTACAAAGTCGTTTCCAATGGTATTTTACAGGTAGAAAAAGAATTACCAGACAATAGAAAGCTGACCCACTGGAAAGAAGATGTACCGCTCCCGACAAAGATCATGGTGATCGGTATAGCCGATTTTGCTGTGGATACAGCAGGATATGTCAATAACATCCCCGTTACCAGCTGGGTGTTCCCGGAAAATAAAAAGGCTGGTTTTTATGATTATGCACAGGCCAAAGACATCTTATCTTATTTCAATAATTACATTGGTCTTTATCCTTATAAAAAGTTAGCCAATGTACAATCCAAGACCATTTTTGGTGGTATGGAAAATGCAGGCGCCATTTTTTATCATGAAAATTCTGTCACCGGCAAACGATCGGAAGAAAGACTGCTGGCCCATGAAATAGTACACCAGTGGTTTGGCGATATGGCTACCGAAAGGAACTTCTCTCATCTTTGGCTGAGTGAAGGGTTCGCTACATATCTCTCCAACATTTACTTAGAATCAGAATATGGCAGGGAGAGAATGGAAAAAGAAATGAAAGAAGACCGGGAGCAGGTCATTGATTTTGCAAGGTCGTCTGAACAGGCAGTAGTAGATACTATTTCACCGTATATGAAACTATTGAATGCAAATAGTTACCAGAAAGGCGGATGGGTGTTACATATGCTCCGTCGCCAACTGGGTGATTCAGTCTTTCGTTCCCTCATCAAAAATTACTATGCTTCTTACGCCGGCAAAAATGCGGACACAAAAGATTTTCAGAAAATATGCGAACATACTTCCGGCAAGAGCCTTGAAACATTCTTCCGCCAATGGTTATATACTCCGGGTCTGCCAAAGCTGGAAATAAAATGGAAGTATGATGCAAAGAAGAAAATAGTTGTACTATCAATAGATCAGTTGCAAAAGGACTTATTTGATTTTCCCCTGGAAATAGAAATACAATCAGCTAAGGGCAAAAGGCAACAAAGCCTCCGGGTAAGCAAGCGGTCACAGTTATTCAGCTTACCGGTGAAAGTAACACCCCTAAAAGTAACCGCTGACCCTAACACTTCACTTCTCTTCGAAGGTTCTGTTTCAAAAAAATAATACCGGCTTTCGGGGATCTATATGGATTTTGGCCAGTCAGGAAAATACTTAAAATGGAGTATTTTTTGACCATACCCCTCTCCGTAATTTTCAGGGTTAAAGTCACCCTGTATGGAAAATAAATCAAATACTACCTCTACTGTATTAAATAAAATAATCATCCCTGTAGTCACCACCGTGCTTGGGGCCACAGCTATTTACTTCCTGGGCTTCAATAAGAAATCGGGCCGTTCTGACATGGAAAAAATGCTGATCACCAAGGAAGCCACGATCAAAGCCTGGAAATCTTTTGTCACCACACAAAATATTGGCTATAAGAATATGAAGTCACTTTCTGAGGAGTATTATGAGAAACTTGGAGAAGCAGCTAAAGAAAAAGGCCTTAAGGGAACTGTTCCGGTCTTTACAGATTTCAAAGACGACCTTTTTAAGGAGATGAAAAAAACCACCAATGATATAAATGAGATATTGAAGAATGAAGATATCGATGAAGGCTTTGTTTCGATGCTGAACAGGACTCTGGAGAACGGGAAAGATGAAGAAAAAAAGGTTATCGCTTTTTTTGATGACATAACCAGCCTGGCCAGATCGGATATAGATGAACAGGAAAAAGCAGCCCGCTGGGAAAAACTGGCTGGCAAGTTCTCAGACATGGAAGAGAGAGCATCAGCCAGAGCAGCCAACGAAGCGGAAGAGATCGCTAAAACTCTTTCTGAACGATATGGGCAATCATTTGACCTGAACCAACTGCAGGTATATGTCGATTATAAAAAAGAAAAAGACAATAAACCTGAAGCTGATAAGACAGGTGGCGGTGATGAAAAAAAAGAAAAAGCCCCATCTGATCCGGGCAGTGAAACGGAATATACCAACGATGGTACCGGCGGCAGTTCATCGGGCAATCCTATCGAGCCTACCACTTCTTTACTGACCGGCGAATGGGAAATGAAGGGTGGGGCGCTTGAACTATCAAAGAACGGAAACATGTTCTGGACATTTGAAGGCAAAGGCTACACTTCCGGAAGCTGGAAACTGCAGGATGGAAAATTACAGATGAAAGCCACCAATCCTGATAACGGGAAAACCAGTACTATCATCGGGACATTGTCGGATATTACGCAAAATTCTTTTACACTTACCGTTCTATCCACACCCAAAGAAGTGTATCATTTCAAAAGAAGCAGATAGCCTGTTTATCAAACACAATACTACTTTGCGGTAATACCTGAACGGGTTATTTTCTCTACCTTCAATCCGATAATTATCGGATCATGCTTGTAAAAACGTTTGGCAGTGCTGTATATGGAGTGGAAGCCATTACCATCACTATAGAGGTAAACTGGCTACCCGCTTCTGGCAAGGACCCGATGATCGTCGGCCTGCCGGATAATGCTGTAAAGGAAAGCCTGCAACGGATAGAAAGCACTTTCAAGACCAACGGGTACCAGATGCCGAGAACAAAAGTAGTGGTGAACCTGGCGCCTGCGGATATAAAAAAGAGCGGAACCCCATTTGATCTTCCTATTGCATTAGGAATATTAGGTGCGTCTGAGCAATTAGATAATAAAGAAGCACTGGCAAATTATGTGATCATGGGTGAGCTCAGCCTGGATGGAGAGGTTCGTCCCATTAAAGGAGCATTACCGATTTCTATACAGGCACGTAAGGAAGGATTCAAAGGACTGATCGTTCCGAAAGTGAACGCAAGGGAAGCAGGAATGGTCAACAACTTAAATGTGTATGGCGTAACACATATTAAAGAGGTGATCGGTTTTTTTGAAAAAGAAGAGACAGGGCTGGAACCTACTAAAATAAATACAAGAGATGAGTTCTTTCATTCGCAATATGATTTTGAAATCGACTTCGCCGATGTAAAAGGGCAGGAAAATATTAAACGAGCATTGGAAATAGCGGCAGCAGGAGGACATAACGCTATATTGATCGGGCCACCGGGCGCAGGTAAAACGATGCTGGCAAAAAGATTGCTTACCATTTTACCGCCGTTGAGTTTGCAGGAAGCGCTGGAAACAACCAAGATCCACTCCGTAGCAGGCAAGCTGCCGGAGAATTCCACGCTGATATCAAAAAGACCATTCCGTTCGCCACATCATACTATTTCTGATGTGGCATTGGTAGGCGGCGGCGGCATACCGCAACCCGGGGAGATATCACTGGCACATAATGGAGTTTTATTCCTGGATGAATTACCTGAATTCAAAAGAACAGTACTCGAGGTTATGCGCCAGCCGATGGAAGAAAGAAGAGTAACCATATCGAGAGCCAAAGTAGCTGTTGATTTTCCCGCATCTTTCATGCTGATCGCATCCATGAACCCCTGCCCTTGCGGATTTTACAATCATCCTGACAGAGAATGTACCTGCCCGCCGGGATCGGTACAGAAATACCTGAACAAAATATCAGGCCCCCTGTTAGACAGGATAGACCTGCATGTAGAAGTAACACCTGTTGCATTTAGCGAATTATCGAACCTGAAACCCCAGGAAGGCTCTGCTCATATACGAGATCGTGTCATCAAAGCAAGAGAGATACAGGCCGAAAGATATAAAGAGAATAGCGGTATCTATTGCAATGCACAGATGAGCAGTAAGATGCTGAAAGAGATTTGTGTGATAAGTACAGTTGGTTCCAATCTTTTAAAAGCTGCTATGGAAAAACTCAATCTTTCAGCCAGAGCTTATGACCGTATTTTAAAAGTATCGAGAACCATTGCTGATCTCTCTGGCTCTGCTGACATAAAGCCCGAGCATTTGGCAGAAGCCATTCAATACAGAAGCCTGGACAGGGAAGGGTGGGCTGGTTAAAATCACCGGTTTTATTTTTTCAGTCCCAACTTTTGTAAAAACCCTTTCTTCTTTTTATAATAGCAGGAAAGTTGCAGCATCTCTTGATGCCTGTTTTTTATTAGTAGTTCCCAGTATTGTGAAAAAAGGTTTTTCATGGCCGGATTGGTATCCATGGCAAACCTTGTCTGGTGCCGGGATATTTTATCAGGATGCTGTAATGAATAACCACTGAAGTGATAAAAGATCAACGGTCCACTGTTCACTGTAAAAGCATTGCCTTTCTTTTCCACGTTCCGTTCATGCAAATTCCAGTAAGCGGCATTACAACCCGGATGCTTTAATACTTTTACATTGGAAAAATAAAGCGGAACAAAGTTCAGCCATTTCTGGTCCACGTTCAGTCCTTCTTTGGGCCGTTCATAACACTGGTCTTTCATTCTTTGCTTCCACCAGTCAATAAAAGCTTTTGCCGTGGAATCATTGTTCAATGCATAAAAACCCGCATTGAACATGCCTGTCTTGAGAATATCTTTTTCTTTGGGGTTGTTATTATCCTCAGGAAAAGGGGATAGTATATGTGGTGTAAGCAATATCGAAGCAGCGGCCAGTTCTTCTTCCACTGCTTTTAGTGAATCAAATAACAGCATATCACTGTCGAGGAAAATAAAGGTATCCGGTGCAAATTGCTCCAGCACATAAGCGGTGAAAAAAGATTTCAGGGCACAATTCAGTTCCAGCACATTGTACCGACTGCACATCTCTTCAAAAAAAGGGATATTCAACTCATGTGCCTCGATCAGCTGGTGGGGAGCATAATATTCTGCAGGAATCCTTTCCTCCAGTTTATCCACCAGGCCAATGACCAACTTATACGCCGGTGCATATTGCAAAACAGAATCACCCAGGCTTTTGGCCTGTGCAATATGATTGAGGGAGCAGGTGGTCAAAATGATCTTTCCGGGCATACACTATAATTTCTCTGCTAAAACAATATTATTAAGGTACCAGTCTTTTCGTTTGGGAAGCAACCAGTGTTTGAACAAATACCAGCTGTTCAATAGTAAATAAAAAACAGGTGCTATGGATGTCCTGAAAAATTTACTCCCGCCCAGCAAGGGTACAGCAGGAATAAAATATTCACTGAAATAAACCATCTTCATCTGGTATATGGCACTGGTGAAATCGCCGCTTTTATCGGTAACGATAACTTTAAACCCGTTTTTCTCCAGTAAATGTTGCAAAGCAAACCTTGTGTACCGTGCATAATCAACCGGCACTTCATGTTCTTGCCAGACAAAGGGACATGTAATAAGCAGCTTCCCTTCTTTTTTAGTTACCCGTCTTATTTCAGGTAAAATTTCTTCCATATTGAAAATATGCTCAAACACCTCACTGCTGAAAACACTGTCGAATGTTTCATCCGCAAAGGGTATCTTCTTTCCATCATAAAAAACATCCACATTCTCATTCACATGTGAATGCCCTTCGCCTTCATAATCCAGGCCGGTGTACTCTGTTACATTCACAAATAACAGTTCGTAGGGCTTACTGCCACAGCCAAAATCAAGCAGCTTACCCGATAATTGCGGGGCATATTCCTTTATTTTCTGCAGCAATGCCCTGCGGATAAAGTAAAAGGGATTGTTCAATCCCGGCCGGAATGCTTTTGGTATCTGCTTACTCATGTTATTGTTGTCACCCCTGTCACACCAGTGACCTGTATATACTTAAATATTCTTGTGCATTTTTCTTCCAATCGAACAACGAAGCCTGTTGCCGGATGGCTGCTGCCCTGTCGTGGTTTTTGTAATCAGTCATTCCTTTTTCAAAAGTATCCCGCATGGACTCCGGGCTGAAATCATCAAAATAATACGCCACATCTCGCCCAATTTCCGGCAGGCTCATATATTTTGATAAAAAGACCGGTTTCCCAAAATGCATGGCTTCCAGCGGCGGGGCACCAAAGCCTTCTGCTACGGAAGGAAACATAAATGCCTTGCAATTGGTATAATACCAGTATTTATTTTCCTCATCTATTGCCCCGATCAGCTTTACTCTGTCTTCTACTTTCCATCGTCTTGCCTCTTCCATCACTTTTTTTGCATAATCAAAATGGTTAAGTCCTGCAATCACCAGTTCATAGTCATTATTAACTAATAATGCCGGCAATACATGAAAATTTTTCCTTGGTTGCACCAAGCTGATGGTAAATAAGAAAGGTTTTCCCGGGCGATATACAGGTTTATCAAAACCAGTAAAGTCACTGACAGTATAGCCATTGTAAATAACCGAAGTGGACTTATCACCGAAGTGAAGATGCTGAGCTGCAAAATCCAGCGCATATTGTGAAATACCGACGATATGGTCAGCACGGTTGGCATTGTGCTGCATCAGTTTCAATGTACGCCTGTTGCGCTTAATATTATGGGGATCCTCTACAAGGAAGTTGACATCATGAATAGTATAAACAACTTTGGTTTTACGATTAAATGGCCTGTACTGGGAGATACCTGTAGTAAGGTGCCATACATCAAACCTGGCTGTATCCGCCTGGTACAGCTTATGTGATCGCCGGTGTGTTACATACTTAGGTTTGGTGCCAAAAAAACCAAACTTGTCACGGGGCAGATAATAATACAACTCTTCCTCCACCAATGCCTGGTTCAGCAGGTTTTCTGCAAGCCGGCAGGAAAAAGTGTACAACCCGTTATAGGGATTGTGCCGGAGGCGGTGCAGGTCAACCAGGTATTTCTTCATCGCTGCAATATAAGGAAAGCTGCTAAGTTGTCATTTTTCCCGAACTTGTACGATGTTTGAGCATCTTTCCGCTTTATCTGTTGTAATTACAATTCTGTATGAAGATATTACTGCATTACCTGAAGCCGCATAAATGGCTGGTCACTCTCGTTCTTATATTGGCCGCTATTAACATTGGATTTTCCCTGTTCGACCCGATCATCTTCGGCAAACTGATCAACCTGGCTAACCTGCACCAGATCAATCCTGCACCGGACCAGCATTACAACTGGCATGACTATTTGTTTTTAAAGATCAATTATATCAACAAGAACGGGCAGGAAGATCACCTGTATGGGGTAGTATGGCTATTGCTGGCTTCCATCACCGTTGCGATGATAAGCCGCATAGCCAAGAATTTCCAGGATTATTTCCTCAATGTGGTCATTCAGAAATTTGGCGCCAAGGTTTTCACCGACGGGTTACAGCATGCTATGAAACTGCCCTACCAGCAATTTGAAGACCAGCGCAGCGGGGAAACGCTCTCGGTTTTGACCAAAGTAAGGGCCGATGTTGAAAAATTCATGATCAACTTCATCAATATACTTTTCGGAGTGATCGTGGGTATCGTCTTTGTCTTCTTCTATGCTGCGATCTTTATTCACTGGAGTATTCCCATCGCTTATCTTGTCGGTATCTTTTTGCTCACAGTCATTACCAATTTACTGAGCAAAAAGATCAAGATCATTCAGAAGAATATTGTCGGACAAACCACCGCCCTTGCAGGATCTACAACAGAATCACTGAGAAATATCGAACTGGTAAAAAGTCTCGGGCTTACCCGCCAGGAAGTAGAACGCCTTAACAAGAATACCTATAAGATACTTGGGCTGGAGCTGACCAAAGTAAAACGAATACGCAGTATTAGCTTTATACAAGGGACAATGGTAAATACTCTGCGGCAGGTGATCCTTTTTATACTGATGTGGCTGATATTCGGCCGGTTCATGGACGCCGGCCAACTGGTAACCATGCAGATATTTTCCTTCTTTGTATTTGGCCCTTTGCAGGAGATCGGAAATATTCTGCTTTCCTACAGGGAAGCAGAGGCCTCTTTAAATAATTTTCATACCCTGATGCAAAAAGCTCCTGAACCCGAACCGGATAACCCGGAGCATCTCGGCAGTATCGAAACATTATCATTCCGGAAAGTAGCTTTCCAGCACCAGACCGCAGCACAAAAAGCTATCAATGACATCAGTTTCGATGTAAAGGTGGGTGAAACCATTGCCTTTGTCGGTCCAAGCGGAAGCGGCAAGTCAACATTGATGAAATTGCTGGTAGGTTTATACCGCCCGCAGGAAGGAAAGATATTTTACAATAATCTGGATGAAACAGAGATCCGTTTTGATGACCTGCGCAACCAGATCGGGTTCGTAACACAGGACACCAATCTTTTCAGCGGTACTATTAAAGAAAACTTATTGTTTGTAAACCCATCTGCTACAGAGGAAGATCTTTTAGACGCTTTAAATAAAGCATCCTGCCAGAATTTACTGGCAAGAGCTGAAAAAGGATTAGACACCATGATCGGAGAAGGAGGTTTAAAACTATCCGGCGGTGAAAAACAGCGGCTGTCTATTGCCAGGGCTTTGCTGCGCAAGCCTAAAATGCTGTTGTTTGATGAAGCTACATCAGCGCTGGATTCGTTAACAGAAGAAGAGATCACCGATACGATAAGAGAAATATCACAACAGGGTAAACAGATCACCATCCTTATTGCCCACAGGCTCTCTACGATCATGCATGCAGACAGGATCTATGTATTGGAAAAAGGTGATGTGGTGGAAACAGGTAATCATGAAAAACTGTTGCACGAAAAAGGACTATACTACGCTATGTGGCGACAGCAAATAGGAGAAAGAAAGAACAAGGCTTTTGCAGTAGCATAGTTTTTTGCATTCCGTTTATACTTTTTTCCTCTGGCAAATCAAACAGAATTTTCTTTATCATTGTCTTGAATAAATTACCTCATTGATGGGATTTTTTTCATTTCTATGTATCAGAAAAAGTAAAATAACTGAAGCGATCCGCAAAGGCGCTGTCATTATCGACGTAAGACCTGCTTTTGCTTTTGATCAGCATGGGCGCATCCCCGACTCTATTAATATCCCGGTTGATCGTATTGCTATTAATATTGAAAGAATAAGAAGTATGAACAGGCCGATCGTTTTATGTTGCGAATACGGTATTGATTGTAATAAAGCAGCCCTCATGCTTAAAGAAAAAGGAATTAAAGATGTATATAGTGGTGGTAACTGGCGATCAGTCTTTCGAAAAATCTGATCATTTACTTCCCGGATTTTTCCCCGCTTTGCGGGGAAATTATGCTGCCGCAAGTCAAAGAAGGAGATATTCTTTGTTTAAGGCAGTCTGATTTAGTAAAAGAAAAAAGCATTTTTGCCTGGCATATGCCGATATAGTTTTTTGATAATCAACAAACTAGTAGCTATTCAACGTATGAATCTGCCGTTGTTCCGGAGGATTACTATTTTAAATTGCGATATGTCAAAAAAAAAGCCTTTATTTTGTATTGTTTTGGTGTTCTTTACAGTTGCACAAGTCCTGAACGTTAATATCCTTATGATAAATGTTCATCGGTCACTGTTCGGCACTTATTAGTTTTTTTAAATTTATCAGTAAAATGAACATTTACGTAGGAAACCTTAGTTGGAACCTGAAAGACCAGGATCTTTCAAACCTTTTCGCCTCTTACGGCGAAGTAACATCTGCCAAAATTGTTACCGACAAATTCACTAACCGCAGCAAAGGCTTTGGCTTTGTTGAAATGGCTGACGATGCGGCTGCACAGGCTGCAATCACTGCCCTTAATGGTTCAGAAGTGGATGGCCGTAACATCGTAGTGAACGAAAGTCGCCCGAAACCTGAAGGCGGCGGCGGCGGTGGCTTCAAGAAAAGAAGCTTCGGCGGCGGCGGTGGCGGCGGCTACAAGAAAGGCGGCGGTGGCGGCGGCTACAAAGGTGGCGGCGGCGGCGGCTACAACCGTGACCGTGGTGGATATAACAACGATTATTAATCAACAATAATATTCACAGTCTTGTAAGTCTGGCGTAAATGCCAGACTTTTTAATTTTATACTTATCCGGCGAAAAATTAGTATCCTCCTTATCGTTTCTTAATTATCTTTTAACCGGCTTTCTCCTGCGCTCCTGTTCATTCTCATTATCTTTCATTCAGTCATCGTCAATTACATGCCGGACCACTGGTATCATTTGTTTTCAGGCCTGATGTTTGACTAATAAGACTGTTCATACACTACTTTGACGGGCTGTCGCCCTAACCCTATTAATTCATCTCAAAAGGAGGAAAACCATGCTCACTGTTATTATCCCGGCACTTAACGAAGAAAAGACCATCAGACAGGTTATACAGTTTTGCCTTTCAGAACCATATGTTTCAGAAATAATAGTCATTGATGACTGCTCAGAAGATAATACAGTATCCATAGCCAAAGAAGCAGGCGCTACGGTGATCATCAGTGCTGCGAGAGGGAAAGGAATATCAATAAAGGAAGGTATTGATGCATCATCCAATGACCTGTTGGTTTTCCTGGATGCTGATATCGATCCTTACCCCCATAACACTATTTCTAATCTTACTGCTCCGCTGATCGATGGTGAAGCTGATTTTGTGAAAGGCGCTTTTGCCCGCAATGCAGGCCGTGTGACCGAACTGGTGGCAAAACCATTGCTCACTATTTTATTCCCGGGGTTATCGCATTTTTCTCAGCCTCTCAGCGGAATGATAGCAGGTAAAAAGGCTTTCTTTCAGAAAATAGAATTCTTCAATGACTATGGTGTTGACATCGGCATCCTGATTGATATGTACCTGATGAAAGCCAGGGTGCAGGAGGTAAATATCGGTTACATAGAAAACAAAAGCAAACCCTGGGAAGCCCTTGGTAAGATGAGTCGTGAAGTATCAAAGGCCATCTTAAGCAAAGCGCAAAGACAGCATAACAATGAACTGGCACAGGAGAATGTGAATTCGCTGGAAGCCATACATCGGGAAATGAACAATGTGCTGAGAGAAAATCTCTCCGCCTATCGCAAGATGATCGTGTTTGACATGGATGATACCATCCTGAAAAGCAGGTTCATCAATGAATGCGCAGACACCTTTGGCTTTATACCACAACTGGAAGAGTTACGTTTTAATGAAAAAGACCCCATCATACTGACCAAAAGAATAGGATTGCTGCTGAAAAACAGGACAATGGATGAACTGCTTAATGTGATCAGCAATATGGAAATGGCCGATAATATCAAAGAAGTGGTACAGAGTTATAAAGAGAAAGGCTACCTCGTGGGTATTATCAGCCACAGCTATACACTGATAACAAATTATGTAAAGCAGCAGATCGGGGCGGATTTTTCTGTCGCACACCAGCTTGAGTTCTTTGAAGGTAAAGCAACAGGGGAGGTACACCTGCCCTCCCAGTTTTTCGGATCTCCTGACAGTGTATGCGGCCATTCATTTTGCAAGACCAATGCCCTGCAGCACATCTGCGAAAAATACAACGTACCCATGAAGAACACCATAGCCGTTGGTGACAGCAAAGATGACAGGTGCTTAGTAGCATATGCCGGAAAAGGGATCGCCTTCTGCACAACAGACGACCTGCTGGAAAAGATCGCCTTCAAAAGTATCCGTGAAAGAAACTTTGAATCCTTACTGGCATTAGCCTGATTTAATAACTCTTAAAAACACTCCCTATGCCGAACAAACTGTACAACATACTGGTGCCTGTTGATTTTACGGGCAGAAACAAATGGGCTATTGCAAAAGCCATCGAGCTCTCCAATAGTTTTCATTGCAATGTGCATTTGGTATTTGTCAAAAGCAGCCGATACTCTTTTTTTGAAATGAATATCAGCACAGAAAATTCTTTAAAGAAAATGGAGGAGTTGAAAGATACATATCGCCGGCAGGTATGCGGTGAAGGGAAACTGGAAATAAGCGTACTGAGCGGTAATAAACAAAGACAACTGGCCACTTATATCCGGCAATATGAAATGGACCTTGTGATAACAGGACCTTCAAGGTTTAATGTCCTTCATCGCATTGCTTCATCGGTCTCTATCAGCCGCCTGGCGAGAAAAACCAATATCCCTGTGCTTGGCGTAAGGCCTGGCGGGCTGGTATGTCATTTTAAAAAGATCGTTCTCCCGATAGCAGGAGAAATACCGATGCAGCAGATCAGGCTGGCAGCATTGCTGGGTCGTGCCTTCAAATCGACCGTCTATTTTGTATCACTTCGCAAACATGCAGACGACAAGAATGCCAATATCATTGATAAAGCTCTCGAAGTAGTGCAAAGCATCTCTGTTATTCCTGTTCAATGCTTTTTACTGGAAGGACAGAACCTTGCCAAAAGCACCCTGGAGTTTTCTAAAAAGATAAATGCCGACCTGATCATGGTAAATCCCATCAAAGATTTTCGCCTGCCGGG
>JAEUVK010000012.1 GCA_016787135.1 Chitinophagaceae bacterium
TTACACTGATCATGGATGGATTCTTTTTGAGGCGGCGAAGGTACGCCAAATCAGCGTCCCGGCGAAGCCGTGATAAAGGAAAAATACCCTTGAAACCGGATGAGCGGTTTCTGGAAAAAAGACGAAAATTATACTTTCATGAATCAGTATATCCCACTTGCCATGAAATACATAATCATCCCTGTCATTTTGCTGTTCACATTGACCGGATATACACAGCCCTCACTTACCATTCATTTTGGATTTGATAAATTTCAGCTTTCCAGGGATGCCCAAAAAAAACTGGATAGTTTCCTGGTGGCCGAAAAAGAAAAAATATCCTCCCGGGTCATTCAGTTAAATGGCTATTGTGACGCTACCGGTACGGATAATTACAACAGATCGCTTTCTCTGAAAAGAGTTTTGACCGTTAAAAACTACCTGCTCAGATATGGTATTGAGCCCGGCGCAATAGGAAGTATATCGGGACATGGCGAAAGTGATCAGCTCAACGGCAACAGAACAGAAGAAGAACGCAGGCAAAACAGAAGGGTAGAGATCAGTTTTTTCGAAGTAATACAAACAAACCCGCCCGGCAGTGAACAGCTTAAATCATTGCTGGAACAGATCGCCGATACTGCTACAAAGGCCGGTACCACGATCGTCCTAAAGAATATCAATTTTTATGGCGGCACTCCTTTCCCTTTACCGGAATCTTTCGAAACTATGGACGAGTTACTACAGACCATGAAAGTGAATTACAATCTGGTGATCGAAGTACGGGGACATATTTGCTGCATCCCCACTACAGGTGACAGCGAATACCGGGAGACCGGCAATGGCCTGTCAGAAGAAAGGGCACGAACCATTTATGCCTATTTAACAGGAAATGGTATCGAAGAAAGCCGCGTATCGTATAAAGGATTCGGACATTCGATGCCTATTTATCCTTTTCCCGAACAATCAGAAGAAGAAAGGGTGGCAAACCGGAGAGTGGAAATTAAAGTCATCCGCAAATAAATCACCAGAACAAACTACAGGCCGCTGTTTAAACAGCGGCCTGTAGTTTGTTATTCAAAATATCGCAAACGGATGATCAAACATATCATCATCCTTTTTCCTGTTCCTTCTTTTCCATTGCTTAACCAGGTTGACAATTCCATTCAAACGCATGATTTCAATAACTTTTTTCATACCTGCGTAGTTTTAAAAGGTTAATGAATAGTCTGAATTAAAAATCCCGCCCGCAATAAAGCGAGCGGGACTATCTATTCTTATCTGACTCCGAACCATGGACTCAGAACTCCTGACTATCTTAGTATCCCATACCACCCATATCAGGTGCACCATGAGAATGGCTATGTGCTTCTTCTTTCTTCGGCTTGTCAGCAACCACGCATTCAGTGGTCAGCAGCATACCGGCAATAGAAGCGGCATTCTCCAAAGCGATACGGGTAACTTTTGTAGGATCGATCACACCAGCTTTCAGCAGGTTCTCATATTCTTCTGTACGTGCATTGAAACCATAGTCTGCTTTACCTTCTTTCACTTTCTGTACCACGATAGATCCTTCAATACCTGCATTGGCTACGATCTGGCGAAGCGGCTCTTCCAAAGCCCTCTTCACAATAGCCACGCCGGTTGTTTCATCTTCGTTAGCGCCTTTCAGTTTTTCCAGTGATTCGATGGCACGGATGAATGCTACACCACCACCCGGAACAATACCTTCTTCCACAGCCGCCCTTGTTGCATGCAATGCATCGTCAACACGGTCTTTCTTTTCTTTCATTTCCACTTCGGTAGCAGCGCCTACATTCAGTACAGCGACACCGCCACTCAGTTTGGCAAGACGTTCCTGTAATTTTTCTTTATCGTAATCAGAAGTGGTTACTTCGATCTGTGCTTTGATCTGGTTGATGCGGGCATTGATATCATCTTTCTTGCCTTTACCGCCAACGATGGTGGTGTTGTCCTTATCAATGGTTACTGTAGTAGCTACACCGAGATAGCTCAGGTCAGCATTTTCTAATTTGTAGCCCTGCTCTTCGCTGATCACTACCCCTTTTGTCAATACAGCGATATCCTGCAGCATTTCTTTTCTGCGGTCACCGAAACCAGGCGCTTTTACAGCAGCTACTTTCAATGTACCACGCAATTTATTTACTACCAGGGTAGCCAGTGCTTCACCTTCGAGGTCTTCAGAGATGATCAGCAACGGGCGACCGCCTTGCGCTACTTTCTCCAGGATGTGCAGAATATCCTTCATATTGCTGATCTTTTTGTCATAGATCAGGATATAAGGATTTTCCAGTTCGGCTTCCATCTTTTCGCTGTTGGTCACGAAATACGGGGAGATATAACCGCGGTCGAACTGCATGCCTTCTACTACTTCTACCGTAGTTTCAGTACCGCGGGCTTCTTCTACAGTGATCACACCTTCTTTACCTACTTTCTTCATCGCTTCTGCGATCAGCTTACCGATCTCTGCATCATTGTTGGCAGAGATAGCAGCTACCTGCTGGATCTTGCTGCTGTCATTACCTACAGCCTGCGATTGGCCTTTCAGGTGCTCGACGACTTTATTTACCGCCTTCTCGATACCTCTTTTCAGGTCCATCGGGTTAGAACCCGCAGCTACCATTTTCAGCCCTTCGCTGATGATTGACTGGGCCAGTACAGTGGCCGTAGTAGTACCATCACCTGCAATATCAGCCGTTTTGGAAGCCACCTCTTTTACCATCTGGGCGCCCATATTCTCGATAGGGTCTTCCAGTTCGATCTCTTTGGCTACTGTAACACCATCTTTGGTGATACCCGGAGCGCCGAATTTTTTCTCGATAACCACGTTGCGGCCTTTGGGACCGAGGGTCACTTTCACGGCATTGGACAGAACATCCACGCCTTTCTTCATTTTATTTCTTGCTTCAATGTCGAAGAAGAGTTGCTTTGCCATAAATATTTGTAATTTTTAATTGTTAATTGGAATATTGAAATTGACAATTACACAATTGCCAATATATCGCTCTCTCTCATGATCAGGTAATCTTCGCCATCTATCTGGATCTCGGTACCTGCATACTTGCCATATAATACAGTATCACCGGTCTTTACAGTTACGGGGTCATCCTTTTTGCCGGGACCAGCAGCGATCACCGTACCACGCTGGGGTTTTTCTTTAGCCGTATCCGGAATAATGATACCGCCGGCAGTTTTTTCTTCGGCAGCAGCCGCTTTCACGATCACCCTGTCATGCAATGGGGTAACGTTTACTTTCTTAGCCATAATTGTATTGATTTTTGATTTGTTTGAAATGAATCGCCCACGTCCATTTATGGGACGGCGAAGGTACAGGAAATAACGTGCCACGCCGGATGGATATGAAAAATTTTCAGTTTCAGTTCAATAACCCCATTTTATGCACAAATGTTCGGGGCTTTTTTTCAGGTCTATGCCATTTTTTCATTTTTGTCAGGGACAGGCTAGGGGCTGAAGAACAATCATCAAACCAATAAATGCAAACAACCTGCTGCAAACCAAAAACACTTATCTTCGCCCCCTCAAAAGTTCTTGGAATGATCAGCAGAAGAAATATCCGGGTAAAAGTGATGCAGACCCTCTATACGATGGCTACCTGGAACAATGAATCCAAACCACCCGAACCCCAGAAGTTGCTGCAACAGCACTTTGACCAGGTTCGTTCTTTATTTGTTTACCTTATTTATTTCCTGACAGAAGTTACCCGCTATGCCGAAACTTATTCCCACCACCGGGCCAGTAAACACTTACCAACAGCCGAAGACCTGAATGTGAACGTAAAGATCGCTGGCAACGAGGTCTTATGGAAGATGCTGGAAGACCCGGCACTGAAAGAACAGTTTTCCAAAGAAAAACCACAGCAGTACATCAATGATGAACTGGTAAAAAAGATATACCTGGAACTGGCAGAATCTCAGGAATACAAGAATTATATCGCAAAAGGCGCCCGGACAAATCCTGACGAGAAAAAGATCATTGAATTCATCCTGAACGACCTGATGCTCGCTAACGAGGTCTTTGTATCACATATTGAAGATTCGTTTTTCAACTGGGATGATGACGGTGAAATGATCGTCCAGTTGCTCGTTGGTTATATGCAAAAACCGGGCACTTATAATTTTAAGCAAATGCTCAGCCAGGATAAAGATGAATTTGCCAAAGGTCTTTTAAAAACGGTACTGGAGAAAGACGAATACCTGCAAGGTCTCATCATACCGAAATTAAAAAACTGGGACCCGGAGCGTATCGCTTTGCTGGACATGATACTCATGAAAATGGGGGTCAGTGAATTCCTGTATTTCGAAACCATTCCGCCGAAAGTAACGATCAACGAATATATAGACCTTGCCAAAGATTACAGCACGCAGCAAAGCGGCCAGTTTGTCAATGGCATATTGGATAATATTCATAAAGAACTGGTGCAGCAGGGAAAGATGCACAAAGTGGATTATAAAAAAGCATAGTTGCGAGCCCCTAGCTAATAGCTAAAAGCTCAAAGCTTTCTCATACATTTGCACCGCTCAAAATCGCATGATATGAAAAACATTTTTATTGCCCTGATAGCTATCACAGGCCTGGCAGCTTGCCAGAATGCCGATACAAAAGCAACAGATCCGGGTAAAAAGCTTACACAGGAAGAAAAAGATAAAGCAATAAAAGATTCCGCCAATTTCACTTCGATCCAATGGCTGGATTCTGCATTCCAGGATCTCGGAAAAGTAAAAGAAGGCCGCGTGGTAGAAGTTAGTTATCGCTTTAAAAATGCCGGCAACCACCCGCTGATCATCTCGGATGTGACGGCAGGCTGCGGCTGTACGACACCTGATAAACCACAGGCGCCGATCATGCCGGGAGAAGAAAGTATGATCAAAGCCAAATTCGACAGTAAAGGACGTGTGGGTGAAAACCAAAAGTCGGTATATGTAACAGCCAACACAGTTCCGATGAATAACCATACCTTGTCTTTCAGAGTAGAAGTAACCAATTAAACATTTCAAATTTTAAATACAACAGAATGAACGATCTCATTTATTTATTGCAAGCAGCAAAACCTCAGGCACAGGGCCCTTTCGGAAGCATGACCACATTAGTATTTCTCGGGGGTATGATCCTGGTTTTCTGGTTATTCTTTATCAGGCCACAGGCAAAAAGGGCCAAGAACCAGAAAAAATTCATTGAAGATCTTCAAAAGGGTGAGAAGATCGTGACAATTGCCGGCATTCACGGTGTGATCAATAAAGTGAATGAAGACGGTACACTGAACATCGAAACAAGCCCCGGCAGCTACCTGAAGATCGAAAAAAGCGCCATCAGTATGGATTGGACCGCTGCACTGAATAAGGCAGGAACTGCTGAAAAAAAATAACAAGCCCCGATAACAAGTTCTAAATAAATCTCAAGGCTCAAAACAAATAGGTCTTGAGATTTTTTTTATTTTTAGTTTATTGGAAATTTGAATTTCAACCTGATGTTGAAAGTAGGTCTCACAGGCGGTATCGGCAGCGGCAAAAGCTCAGTAGCCAAAATATTTGAAGTGCTGGGCATTCCCGTGTACTATGCTGATGATGCAGCCAGGCAGATCATGAATACCGACAAGGAACTGCAAACGGCTATTATAGAAAGCTTCGGGAACGCCGCTTACAAAGAAGGGAAACTCGACCGGGCTTATATCGCCTCTATCGTTTTTTCTGACAATAAAAAACTGGAAATACTTAATTATCTCACCCACCCCGCAACTATCCGTCATGCAGACGAATGGATGAAAAAACAAACTTCGCCTTACGCTATTAAGGAAGCTGCCTTATTATTTGAAAGCGGCGCCAGCAAACATCTTGATCATATCATCGGGGTATATGCACCAAAGGAGTTACGCATAAAAAGGGTAATGCAAAGAGACAATGTTAGCGAAGAGGAGGTTTTAAAGCGCCTGAGCAAACAGATGGAGGAAGATGAAAAAATGAAAATGTGTGACAGCATCATTCTTAACGATGAACAGCAACTAGTCATCCCCCAGGTATTAAAGCTGCATGAAAAATTTCTGTCAATGACGGGTACCATAAAATAAAAAAATGGCTTACTTTATGTAAGCCATTTGAATATACTTATCTCCTTTTTGCTACTTCAGCTTTGCCAACGCGTCTTTGATCCTGGCCCATGCCCTTTCGATATTCTCCATACTGTTGGCAAAAGAAAAACGAACACAATCCGGATCGCCGAACGCTTCACCCATCACCGATGACACATGCGCTGTATTCAACAGGTACATGCAGAAATCACCGGATGTATGTATAGTAGTTTGCCCGTCACTTTTACCAAAATAAGAACTGATATCAGGGAAAATATAGAAAGCGCCGTCAGGTTCGGTACAAACCAAACCGGGCACTTCTTTTACCAGTTCCAGTACCCTTTTTCTTCTGCGGGTAAACTCTTCGGTCATTTCTATTGTAGGACGCAGATCTGTGGTCAGTGCCACTACACCGGCTTTTTGGGTAATTGAACAGGTCCCACTCGTGAACTGGCCCTGCAGTTTCTCACAGGCTTTTGCTATTTCAACAGTAGAAGCTGTGTAACCAAGCCTCCAGCCGGTCATTGCAAAACCTTTACTTAACCCGTTCACGATGATCACACGATCCTTGATGTCATCAAACTGGGCTATGCTCTCGTGATCGCCGGTAAAATTGATGTATTCGTATATCTCATCAGAGATGATGTTGATGTTCGGATATTTTCTGAACACATTCACCAGTCCTTCCAGTTCTTCTTTGCTATACACAGCGCCGCTGGGGTTGCAGGGAGAAGAGAACAGGAATACATTGGTATGCGGAGTGATCGCCGCCTCTAATTGTGCTGGTGTAATTTTAAACCCATCCGAAGCTTTTGATTTTATCTCCACTACTCTTCCGCGGGCAATTTTCACCAGTTCACTATACGTAACCCAGTAGGGAGTCGGAATGAGCACTTCATCATTCTCATCCACCAGTGCCAGGATAACGTTAGCAAGGCTTTGCTTGGCTCCGGTTGATACAACAATGTTCTCAGGTTTATAATCAAGATTATTGTCTCTTTTAAGCTTGGTACAGATCGCCTCACGCAAATCAAGGAAACCGGGAACAGGTGTATAATGGCTCCAGTTATCATGGATGGCCTTAATCGCGGCATCCTTAATATGCTGCGGTGTGTCAAAATCCGGTTCACCGAGGCTGAGGTCAATTACATCAATTCCTTTTGCTCGTAATTCACGGCCGAGCTTGGCCATTTTTAGTGTTTCAGGTTCGCTGAAACGCTGCAAGAGAGAAGATAACTGCATCTTTTGGGTTTATTAAAATTGGTCATAGCAAGCCAGCCATTCTTTGGCGGTGCAAAAGTATGGCATTGCAGAAAGTTTAAAAAGTTTAATAGCTCAATAAGTTCCACATTTTATCCGCTGTTCTGTTAAGCATAGCTCCCCAACAGAACATGTGGTTGCGTAAAAGACGACCTTTAAGCCTCAAATGAGAAAGGCGGTCTTCTCTCCTAGCATGACGACCGGCACCCGGCATAAACACTATTTTCTTTCTTTAATAAATTGCTGGTATCCAGCAGCCTTATCTCCACTTCCCGGTCATACTATCACCCGGAAATCCAGTTTAAACTTATGCCTGAAACACCCTATCTTTGCCGTCCTTTAAAATAATGTGTAAAGTCTTGCCCCTGCTGAAGTGCAATGAGTGAGGCTCAAAAAGTAAATACCCATAACGTATGCAACTGAAAGGTTTGGTTCGCTTTTTCACGATCCTGCTTATTATCTATTCCCTCTACCAGCTCTCATTTACCTGGTTCGTTCGTGGCCACGAAAAAAAGATGGAAGCCAAAGCTAAAAGCTATGTAGCCGTAAATTATCCTTCGGCATTGGCAAAATACCCTAACAACAAGGACTCACAGGAAGTTTACCAGGAAACTCTTGACCGGGTGTACCAGGAAAGACTGAAACGTTTATTGGACAGTACTAAAGATGTTACACTCACCTATGGTATCACCGGCGCAATCAGTTACCAGAAAGCCAAATCAGAAGAACTGAGTCTTGGTCTCGACCTGCAGGGGGGTATGAATGTTACCCTCGAAGTGGAAATGACAGGTCTTCTAAAGACATTGTCCAATAATTCAAAAGACCCGAACTTCTTAAAGGCACTGGCCAATGCTGATAAACGCAAGGCGAACAGCGATGCAAATTTTGTGAACCTGTTTGCCGAAGAATATGAAAAACTGAACCCAAGTGGCAAGCTGGCTTCATTATTTGCTTCTGCCAGCGTGGGCAAAGTAACGCTTAACTCCAGCAACTCCCAGGTAAAATCATACCTCGAAAGCCAGGCTAAAGAAGCATTTGAAAGTACTAATAAAATACTGACAAAACGTATTGATCAGTTCGGGGTCGCTCAGCCTAACATCAACCCTGATGCCAGCCGCAGTGTTATTAGTGTGGAACTGCCGGGTGTGCAGGATAAAGAAAGAGTAAGAAAATTGCTTCAGTCAACAGCTAATCTGCAGTTCTGGGAAGCATATAAGCTGGAAGAACTGGCTGGCTCTCTGCAACAGGCAGACAATGCTTTTGATTCTTATATAAAAGGCATCTCTCCTGACAGTACTCAAAATGATACCGCAACTACATCAGTGACGTTACCTGCCGATACAAGCGGTAACTTTTTTGCGAAAAACGATACCAGCAAAAAAACAGATTCACAGGCTGTAAACACGCTTGACAACAAAGGTAAAGTGGAAGGTCAGAAACGTTCATTATTTGACATTCTCAAACCCGATCAGCGTCTTAATTCGATCGTTGGGTATGTTGATCTGAAAGATACAGGCAACGTAAAACAATACTTAAATGCTCCTGAACTTAAAAGATACTTTCCCCCGGATGTATGGTTCACGTATGGTATTCCTGAAAGGACCAGTAAAAGATTATTCCCGCTGTATGCGATAAAGACCAATGGTAAGGAGACCCCGGAGCTGGAAGGTGATGTGATCAAGGATGCCCGCCAGGATTTTGACCAGTCAAAAGGCGGCCAACCGATCGTCTCCATGGAGATGAACAGTATAGGTGCCAATAAGTGGGGCAATATCACTGAAAGAAGCGCCAAGAATAAAACCCCGATCGCTATCGTATTGGACGGTGTTGTTTATTCTGCTCCCGTTGCAGAAGGAAGACTCGGTGATCGTTCGCAGATATTCGGAAGCTTTACTGTAGAGGAAGCACAGGATCTTGCCAACATATTAAAAGTGGGTAAACTCTCCGCTCCTGCCAAGATTGTTCAGGAACAACAGGTAGGACCTACCCTTGGCAGCGAAGCTATCAAAGGAGGCATGATGGCATTTGCCATTTCGTTTATAGTTATCTTCCTGCTGATGCTGGTGTATTACAATACCAGCGGCTGGATCGCCAATATTGCCTTGATATTAAACCTGCTCTTTACAGTAGGTGTACTGGCAGGTCTCGGCGCTACATTGACAGCCCCGGGTATCGCAGGTCTCGTATTGACCATCGGTATGGCCGTAGATACCAACGTTATTATCTATGAGCGTATCAAAGAAGAGCTTTCGAGAGGTAAAGGATATATTCCTGCTATCAATGAAGGATATCGCCGTTCATTGCCGCCGGTGTTGGATGGTCACATCACTATCCTGCTGACAGCGATCATCCTTTTCTATTTTGGACTGGGTCCCGTAAAAGGATTTGCAACGACGCAGATATTGGGTATCCTTTTGTCCTTGTTCTGCGGTATCCTTGTCAGCCGCTGGATCAGCGATCTGTTTACCAACAAGAAAAGGCATATGGAATATTTCACCGGAATTTCCCGTAAAATATTTCAACATGCAAAATTCAAGTTCATTGAGTTCAGGAAATATGCTTATGCCATTTCGTTCGTCGTACTGGCATTAGGTATTGCGTCTTTCTTCAATGGTTTTGATTATGGTGTGGAATTCGATGGAGGCCGCAGCTATACCGTTCGCTTTGATAAGGCAGTGAATGTAGAACAGGTACGTGATGACCTCAAATCCGCTTTTGAAGGAGAGAACCCTGTTATTAAAACAGTTGGCGACAGGGCTACGTTGGACATTACTACTGCCTACCTGAAACATACGACTGAAGGATCAATAGGCATGAATGTGGATTCATTAGTATTAAACAAACTGTACATCGGCCTGAAAAACCATTTGCCGGCCAACCTGAGCTTCCAGCAGTTTGACAGTAACTACAAACAAGGCTCAAAAACAGTATTGCCTACTATCTCCGACGACCTTAAGAAGGGAGCTATCAAAGCCACTATTTTTGCCTTACTGGTGATCTTCCTCTATATCTTTATCCGTTTCCGCGACTGGAGATATTCATTGGGTACTATTGTTGCCTTGCTGCATGACGTTTTGATAACGCTGATCGTGTTTTCTTTTGCAAGAAATATCGTTCCGTTCCCGCTCGAAATCGACCAGCACTTCATCGCTGCAGTACTGACCGTTATTGGTTTCTCCATGAACGATACGGTGATCGTATTTGACCGTATCCGTGAAGACAGGAGGCTGTATCCTTCTGCTCCGCTGGCCGATACGATCAACAGGGCGATCAATGAAACACTGAGTCGTACGATCATGACCTCATTAACAGTATTCTTAACAATACTTATCCTCTTCATCTTTGGCGGTGAAGTAACAAGAGGTTTTGCTTTCGCTATGCTGATCGGTGTCGTTACCGGTACCTACTCATCCATCTTCGTAGCCGCGCCTATATTGGTTGACCTCGGCAGCAGTAAAAAAACATCTGCCGGGAACATAACTTCAAATGTTAAAACGACTACACCGGCCAAACCAGCCGCAGCGAATTCGTAATAGTATCTACTGTTTTTTAAAAGCCTGTCTTATTGTAAAAAGGACAGGCTTTTTTATTACCTGTAATGGCTGTTATGCCATTATGTTTCAGTATTTTTAAGTCACTACACTCCTACCCTCATCTTTGATGCAGTTCTCTTCAGAAAATATCATCCTGGCAGGGTCTATCCTGCTTATTGCGAGTTTGCTGGCAAGTAAAACTTCATTTAAGCTTGGCATCCCGACACTGATATTATTTCTCGGTATCGGTATGCTGGCAGGTTCTGAAGGCATTGGCGGTATTTATTTTGACAACCCACATCTTACTCAATTGCTGGGAGTGATCGCATTGAACCTGATCTTGTTTTCCGGGGGTATGGATACAAAAATGGAAAGTGTAAAGCCGGTGATATGGAGAGGTGTATCGCTTTCTACCATCGGGGTACTGCTTACCGCCATTATCATTGGTCTGTTTGTTCACTGGATCACTGATTTCTCTTTATTAGAAGGCTTGCTGCTTGGCTCTATTGTTTCTTCAACGGATGCTGCCGCCGTATTTTCCATTCTGCGCACAAAAAGTATCGGGCTGAAAGGATCGCTCCGCCCTTTGCTTGAATTAGAAAGCGGCAGTAATGATCCGATGGCCTATGTATTGACTATCAGTTTCACCTATCTCGTAGCAAACGGTGACGCCAGCATTCCCAAACTGATCTTCCAGTTCTTCCAGGAAATGATCATTGGCGGTGTGCTGGGATATGTTCTTGGAAAGGCCATGACCTTTGTGATCAACAAAGTGCAGTTGGAAACTGAAGGACTGTATCCTGTGCTGGTCATGGCACTGATCCTTTTCACTTTTGCTATTACCCATTTATTGGGTGGCAATGGCTTCCTGGCAGTTTATTTATCAGCCCTGATACTGGGCAACAGTAATTTCCTGCACAAAAAAAGCCTGATGAAATTCTATGACGGGCAGGCCTGGCTGATGCAGATTATCATGTTCCTCACACTCGGATTATTAGTGTTTCCCTCCCGTATAGCACCGATTGCCGGTACAGGTATATTGATCGCATTGGTGCTTATTTTCCTGGCAAGACCTATCGGTGTCTTTATCAGTCTCAGTTTTTTCAAAATGAGGTTACGGGAAAAACTATTCATCTCATGGGTGGGTCTTCGTGGCGCTGTACCTATCGTCTTTGCCACTTACCCTTTAATAGCAGGTATCGGCAAAGCAGATGTCATCTTTCACCTGGTGTTTTTTATTTCTGCTTCATCAGTGTTGCTGCAAGGTTCGACGTTGCCGGTTGTTGCAAGATGGCTGAAAGTAACCGTTCCAAAGAAAAAAGCAAAACGGATGACGGCTCTTGACTTTGAACTATACGATACGATACAAAGTGAATTCGTTGAAATGATGCTGCCCGGTAACAGTAAAGCTGTCGGGAAAGCCATTGTAAAACTTGGATTACCCAAACCTGCTCTGATCGTATTGATCGTAAGAGAAGGGAAATATATTCAGCCGAACGGCTCCACTATCCTTGAAGAAGGCGACAAATTGCTGGTATTGGCCAACAATAAAGATGTTCTGCACGAGATCTATAATATACTTGGAGTATAAAAAAGGCGATACCGTCATAGTACCGCCTGATCAAAAACTATTCAGAAAATATCATACAGCAAAAGAAGTTCCGCAGCCGCAGGTGCTTGCCGCATTGGGGTTCTTAAATACAAAACCCCGGTTATTCAATCCATCCTGCCAGTCCACCTGCATACCATATAAATACATTTCATGTGCCTTGTTCATAATACAGGGAATGCCTTCAATTGAAAAGGCCTCATCATTATCCTGCCGGTGGTCAAAACCGAGTACATAGGTCATACCTGAGCAGCCTCCGCCCTTTACTCCGATACGTAAAGATTGTGTCGCATCAAAATTTTCCTCACCCATCAGTTTCCTGATCTGTGCCACTGCACCTGCGGTCAATATCACTGGTGTTGTTATTGTTGTTTCCATACCGCAAAAATAACACAAAACAGGGAAGGCACAAGGTGCTGAGAACCGGATGCGAGGCACCCGGTTTTTCTTACATTTGAGCCTAAATTAGTTACAATGGACATGACCATGTTATCACTGGTGATCGCTGCACTGGCTTTGCTGATAGCAACAGGCACTTTTTTCTTCTGGAACAATGAGCGAAAGAAACCCAAACCCGAAGATACCTCATTCTCTACACGACCGTTACAGCTACAGGCCTATGAACGATTGGTACTTTTTGCCGAAAGAATCGCATTACCCAACCTGATAAGCCGGTTGAATGTACCCGGCGCCCCGGCAAAAGAAATGCAATTATTACTACTGGAATCAATCAAACAGGAATATGAGCACAATGCTACCCAGCAAATATTCGTAAGTCCCGTAGCATGGAGTGCCGTTAAAAACCTGAAAGATCAGAATATGCTTATCATAAATCAGGTAGCTGCCACTTTACCACCAGAAGCAACAGCCGCAGAGCTTAACCGGCGATTACTGGAGTTTAGCATGATGCAAAAGAAAGGTGAGTTGCATACCGTAGTCCTGGAAGCGTTGAATTATGAAGCGAAGAAACTGATGAAGTAGTTGCTGGTAACTGGTTCGGTTACCCGTTCTTTGTTATCAGTTATTGCACATTCTTAAAGAATAATATGTCTGAAAAAAAAGTATATACAGATTCCGGCATAGAAATAAAACAGGTTTACACCCGTAGTGATGCTTCGCAATCGCTCCCCACGGGGGAGGATTCGGGTGGGACTTTCCCCTTCACAAGAGGCATACAGCCCGATATGTACCGCGGCAAGCTTTGGACCATGCGTCAATATGCCGGATTCTCTACTGCAGAAGAAAGCAATAAGCGTTACCATTATTTATTATCCCAGGGAGTAATGGGATTGAGTGTAGCTTTCGATCTTCCTACACAGATAGGCTATGACAGCGACCATCCGCTGGCAGAAGGTGAAGTAGGCAAAGTGGGCGTCGCTATTGACAGTATTGAGGATATGGAAACATTATTCAAAGGGATCAGGCTGGAAGATGTATCTACTTCTATGACCATTAACGCCACAGGTTTCATACTGCTGTCCCTATATGTGGCACTCGCTAAAAAGCAAGGCGCTGATCTGAAAAAAATATCCGGTACCATTCAAAATGACATACTGAAAGAGTATGCTGCAAGAGGGACTCATATCTATCCGCCTAAACCTTCCATGCGCATTATTACAGATATCTTTGAATGGTGCAGTAAAGAGATTCCCAAATGGAATACTATTTCTATTTCCGGTTATCATATCCGCGAGGCCGGCAGTACTGCCGTACAGGAAATTGCGTTTACATTAAGCAATGGCAAAGCTTATGTAAAGGCTGCTTTGGAAAAAGGACTGGATATAAATGTGTTTGGCAAACGTCTCTCCTTTTTCTTTAATGCACACAACAACCTGTTTGAAGAAGTAGCCAAGTTCAGGGCAGCCAGGAGAATGTGGGCAAAGATCATGAGAGACCTTGGTGCAACGGATCCCAAAGCCATGATGCTGCGCTTTCATACACAGACCGGCGGCAGTACACTGACGGCTCAGCAACCGCTCAATAATATTTCACGGGTCACTATTCAAACACTGGCGGCTGTTCTCGGCGGGACACAATCATTGCATACGAATGGTTATGACGAAGCTTTGAGCCTGCCTACAGAAGAAGCAGCGAGAATTGCTTTGCGTACGCAGCAGATCACGGCCTATGAAAGCGGCATTACCGATACAGTTGATCCTCTTGGCGGGTCTTATTTTGTAGAAGCGTTGACCAATGAAGTGGAAAACAAGGCATGGCAACTGATCAGCAAAATAGATGCGATGGGAGGAAGTGTGACTGCCATCGAACAGGGCTTTATACAGGAAGAGATTGCCCGCAGCGCTTATGAATACCAGCGGCAAATAGAGACCGGCGAAAAGATATTGGTGGGTGTCAATAAATTCCAGGTGGAACAGGAAGATCACATACCGCCTTTCAGGATCGATGATTCTATACGACAGGTCCAGACCGAAAAGCTAAAAGCATTACGTAATAAACGTAACCCGGCAAAAGTAGATAACCTGCTGCAGGAATTAAACGATAAAGCGAGCAACGGAGATAACATTATGCCGGTGGTAATAGAAGCTGTCGAGAACTATTGCACTCTTGGCGAAATTGCGGATACGTTAAGAGAGGTGTTTGGCGAATATAAATAGCCGTACGCTTACTATGGGCAAGATTTATTTGAACAGTTATATTTTCCTCACAAAGGAGTTACCGGTTACAATTCGCTCCTTTTATCACTGAAATATTCCCTGGGGCCATTGTTCACTTCGTGCATATAAAAAGTTGGGTTTAAAAACTATCCATCTTCACCGTGATAAATTGGATGAATGGCAGGTGGTGGCAAGGAACTGAAGTTGATATTTTCTTTAATTTCATTGAATAATCATTTTATATGTATAAACTCAGCTACCTGCTTTTTGCATCGTTATTTTTTACTTCTGCTTCCGGTATTTCACAAACCCCTTTGTTCATCAGCGATAGCCTGGATACATACATTGCCAAAGGGCTAAGGGACTGGCAGCTTCCGGGTCTGGCCATTGTTATCGTTAAAGACGGGAAAGTGATCGTTTCAAAAGGCTATGGTGTAAAAGATATCAGCTCGAAGCAGGCAGTCAATGAGAACACCTTATTTTTTATAGCCAGCAACAGCAAATTGTTTACGGGTACGGCACTGGCGCAATTGGAATACCGCAATAAAATTTCGCTGAACGATAAAGTCACAAAATATTTCCCCGATTATGAATTGTATGATAAAACATCCACTGAACTGGTGACGATAAGAGATATGCTTTGTCACCGTATCGGCACCAAGACATTCCAGGGTGATTTTACCTTCTGGAACAGCAAGCTGACCAGCCAGGAGATCATGATGCGGATGCGTTACCTGAAGCCGGTTGGTCTTTTCAGACAGGACTATGGCTATTGCAACAGTTGCTTTCTTACAGCCGGTGAAGTAATACCCAAGGTAACGGGCCGGTCATGGGCACAGTATGTTACCGATAGCATTTTGTCCCTGCTGGAAATGAGAAACAGTTCAGCTTCATCCAATGATGCGGGAACAAAGACGAACATCGCAACACCATATACTACCAGCTATACCAACAGGCTGATGAAAGTACCGTACGACCAATGGGACAATCTTGGTCCTGCCGCCAGTATTCTAAGTAGTGTGAATGATCTTTCTCACTGGCTGCTATTCCAGCTCGATAGCGGAAAATACAATGGTAAAAGAGTAATGCCATGGACCGTGTTGCAAAGAACCCGTGATGTCAACATTATTACCGGCAGCAGAAGGTCTTCCGTCTTTCCTATTCATTTCAGGGGCTATGGCCTCGGTGTTTATTCGGCTGATTATAACGGGCGGCAGATATACTGGCATACCGGCGGCGCTGCAGGTATGGTCAGTAATGTTTGTTTTGTCCCTGAAGAAAGACTGGGTATAGCCATTCTCACCAATAATGATAACCAGAATTTTTTTGAGGCACTGCGCTACCAGGTTCTCGATGCTTACCTCAGTGTCCCTTATGTCAATCGCAGCCTGCAGCAGCTTAACGGCTTTAATACCGGCATGCAAGAGCAGTTAAAAGAAATAGCCGGGTGGAGAGCAAGGGTAAAAGGTATCAGGCCCGATCTGCCTCTGGCATCATACGCAGGCACTTACAATAACGAATTATACGGCGATATAACAGTTGAAGTAAAAGGCGACAAACTATTCGCTCGTTTTCTGACCCACTCCGACCTCACCGCTACACTTAGTTATATGGATAAAGGTGAATGGCTGACAGAATATAACAACATAGAATACGGTATATATAAAACCACCTTTAAGACAGACACAGGAAAAATTATCTCCGCAGAAATAAAAGTGAATGATTTTGTCGAATTCGATCCCTATACATTCACAAAAAAATAAACTGCTGAAAAAAAGAGCATCCCGCTTTTGCGGGATGCAGATAAAGTAAAGGACGATTTACTTCAGGTTTTATTCACAAGTATAGGATGCGTCTTTAGTTGTTTTCCGGGATATTGGATTGTGCCGCTCCAACTGAGACACAAAGGAACAACAACGATGCCCCGAAAAAAATAGAAACTGCTTTAATTAAAAGGTCATTAAATAGGGATCCGTAATGTAGCTATCCCTCTACAGGATTATACTTAATTCCTCATCAATATGCCTATATCCATTTGGCCAGGAAGCGTTTGAATTCCTGGGACAGTTCGCCTATCGATTTTTCAATCGCTATATATTCATCCTCCAGCAATTCTCTTTTCTCCAGCATATCTTTATTGACATATCCCTCATGCGCTGCTACTTCAGTTGCCGCGAGGTGTATATAATCATTGACCCGGTGCCTGAGCTGGCCGATATTATTCCGCTGAATAAGAAATTGGCTCTCAAAATGGTCAATTCCCTGGCGGGCTTCAAACTGGCTGTTCTTCCCGGCTACCTCCAGCAGTCTTTTTTCCATGATTGCGATATCTTCTTTATAAAAATCCAGTCCTTTCAGTATTTCTGATTGAACATTGCCGAGGTTGGATACATGTGTATAGCTCATATGACAAAGATTTAGGTTACCAAATCTATCAGTGTAAATACATAATCAGATTGACACAGGTCATACTATAGGTTGATTTTCGGGTGATGATCCGGGATATTAACACGATGGTCACAAAAAAGGGCGCCGGCTTCACCGGCGCCCTTTCATCATTACATTATGCTATCAGCCTTTTGACGCTAATGGCTTCCAGCTATCTTTCAATGTCACTGTCCTGTTAAATACCATGCCGCTGGCACTGCTATCTTTATCCAATGTAAAATAGCCTTTACGCAGGAACTGGTAGCGCTCATCAAACTTTGCACTCTTTAACGAAGGCTCGGCATATACTGCTTTTACTACCTGTAAAGATTCAGGGTTTATGTAGTCTTTAAAATCTCCTTCTTCACTGCCGGGGTCCTCCACTTTGAACAGGCGGTCATACAGCCTTACTTCTGCTGTTGCGGCATGTTTCACACTCACCCAGTGCAAAGTTCCTTTCACATTAATACCAGATGTATCATTATGACTCCGGCTTTCCGGAATATATGTACACCTCAATTCAGTGATATTTCCCTCCATATCCTTTATCACTTCGTTGCATTGGACGATATAAGCGCTTTTCAGCCTGACCATTTTTCCCGGAGCCAGCCTGAAGAATTTCTTTGGCGGGTTTTCCATAAAATCCTCCCGCTCGATATACAGCTCATTACTGAAAGGTATTTCTCTTGATCCCCCATCGGGATCTTCGGGATTATTTTCACTTACTACCGTTTCCTCACCGGCTGTATAATTGGTGATCACCACTTTCAACGGGTCAAATACCACCATTCTTCGCAGGGCAATTTTATTCAGGTGCTCTCTTACACAAAACTCCAGTAATCCCACATCGGTCAGGTTCTCTCTTTTGGCAATTCCTACCCTGTCGCAAAACTCCCGGATACTGTCCGGTGTATAGCCACGGCGGCGCATAGCGCTGATCGTCGGCATTCGCGGATCATCCCATCCTGCTACATGTCTTTCTGTTACTAACTGCAGCAGCTTTCTCTTGCTCATTACCGTATAAGAAAGGTTACGGCGGGCAAACTCATATTGATGCGAAGGATATATCTCCAGCTTTTCGATCAGCCAGTCATATAGTTCCCGGTGAGGGACAAACTCCAGCGTGCAAATGGAATGCGTCACCTGCTCGATACTGTCACTTTGGCCATGGGCAAAATCATACATCGGGTAAATACACCATTTATCGCCGGTCTGGTGGTGATGGGCATGCTTGATACGGTACAGTACCGGGTCACGCATCAGCATATTGGTATGTGCCATATCGATCTTAGCCCGCAAAGTGTGTGTCCCGTCAGGGAATTCCCCACTTTTCATCCTCTCAAATAAGTTCAGGTTCTCTTCCACGCTGCGATCACGATAAGGACTGTTCTTCCCCGGCTCTGTGGGCGTGCCTTTCATGGCGGCTATTTCTTCTGAAGTGCTGTCGTCCACATAGGCGAGCCCTTTTTTGATCAGGGTAACGGCGTATTCATATAACTGGTCAAAATAGTCAGAAGCGTAGTGTTCATTCTTCCATTCAAAGCCTAACCAGCGGATGTCATCCTTGATGCTTTCTACGTACTCAATTTCCTCGGTTGTAGGGTTGGTATCATCAAAGCGAAGATTGGTATAACCTCCATACTTTTTGCTCAAACCAAAATTGAGGCAGATACTGGTGGCATGGCCCATGTGCAGGTAACCGTTCGGCTCCGGCGGAAAGCGGGTCACGATACTTTTATACCTGCCATTCTTCAGATCTTCTTCGATGATCTCTTCCAGGAAATTGAGACTGCGTTCTTCTTTTTTTACTTCTTCAGACATAATTTACAAAGATAAGGAACTGAGGGAATTGGATATAATACCTGCTTCCCGGGCAGCCAGTCTCTGGCTGCTCATTTTTCTTAAAAGAATACTATCTTAAACAAAAAATAATGATGAAGCCGCTATTCTTTCTATCATCGCTATGCTTATCGATCACGTTATTTTCCCAATCTGTTTACATCTCCAACATCACCCTCATTGATGTCAAAACCGGCAAAGCCATACCGGGCCAGACTGTAGTGATCAACGGTGAAAAGATAGAACAGGTAGCAGCGATAAATAAAATCAAAATACCGGCAGGTGCACAGGTGATAGATGGCACCGCCCAATTCCTGATGCCCGGAATGACGGATGCACATATCCACTTCTTTCAATCCGGTGGTTTATATACAAGACCGGATGTAATAGACTTCAGAAAGAAAGTGCCATATGAAAAAGAAAAGGCTTTCGGTTTGCAAAATGCCAGAGACTACCTGCACCGTTACCTGAGAATGGGCATTACTACCGTGATTGATGTAGGCGGGCCGATGAGCAACTTCGTTGTCCGTGATTCGATCGCTCCTTCTGCTGTTTTTCCAAATGTATTAGTGACCGGCCCTTTGTTCTCCATGGTTGACAGAACACAATTTGGCGATGACAAACCCATCATCAGGATCACGAATGAACAGGAAGCAGACCAGTTGTTTCAGAAAATGCTGCCGCAAAAACCTGACTTCATCAAAATATGGTACATCGCAGGCAACGCCATGCCTGCAGAAAAGAATTTTTCTTTGGTGAAATACATAGCCGGACAAACACACAAGAACGGGTTGAAACTGACCGTACACGCTACTGAATTAAACACGGCGAAACTGGCTGTGGAAGCCGGCGCAGATATCCTGGTGCATAGCGTCACGGATGCTGTGATCCCGGATGATATCATCAAAGTATGGAAAGAAAAAAAGATCACCTATATACCTACACTGATCGTTGGCCTGAATTATTACCGTGTATTTTCCGGGAGACTTCCGAACCATCCGCAGGACCTGGCATGGGCCAATGCTTTTGCCTACGGCTCACTGACAGACCCGGAAGCCATGACTGATACGGAAATGCCTTTTGTATTAAAGTCATTGCGCAAAACAGGTATCCCTGCCAGTGAACTCAAAGAAGATTCAATAGCAGGTTTGAACCTTACAAAACTGCAGAAAGCAGGAATCAATATTGCCTCCGGAACCGATGCCGGCAATATCGGCACCATGCATGCCACTTCTTTTTTACAGGAACTGGAGGCCATGCAGAAAGCCGGACTTTCCAATGCCGAGATCTTAAAAGCTTCTACCATTAACCCGGCCATCGGTTTTGGTAAAGACACCCTGTGGGGAAGTATCGAAAAAGGGAAGAATGCCGATATGCTGCTATTGGAAAAGAACCCGCTGGAATCTCTGCAATACCTGAATACAATAAAGGTCGTATTCAAGAACGGGAAACTATTGAATGCCGATTCTCTGATCACCGAATCGCCGGAAGAAATCGTGCAACGGCAGCTGAACGGTTATAATGCAAAAGATATTGATGCCTTCATGGACACGTACTCCGACGATATAGAACTCTATGACTTCCCGGCGAAACTCATCAGTAAGGGTAAGGAAGAGATGAAAAAGAGTTATGCTGGGTTCTTCCAGAGAGTCCCGAACCTCTATTGTGAGATCGTCAAAAGGATAACGATCGGCAATAAGGTCATTGACCACGAAAAAGTAAGGGCAGGTCAGCAAACTTTAGGTGCAGTTGCCATATATGAAGTGAAGAACGGGAAAATCAGCAAGGTTACTTTTATCAGGTAAAGAGGAACCGGTTTATTAATGAAAGCTGTTTTTCATTAGTTTTTGCATACCCTCTCCTCCCCTGTCGCCGGTAACAATGATGCGGCGGATAGTAAAAAGCGGATCATCCTTATCTCTGTCAGTTGACAATTGAAACACCGATTTAAAACCATGCTCCTTTAAATGAGGTATTGCCTCTCTGTTCCATAGGCCAAAGGGATAAGCAAAGTATTCGATCTTCTTACCGGTGATCTCCTGCAATTGTCTGGATGGTTTGACGATCTGCTCCTGCCAGTCCTTATCCACATATTTTTTTACATTCTGGTGGTCATAAGTATGTGATCCGATGATATGTCCGGCATCTGAAAGCTGCTTCACCTGGTCCTTACTCATATACCCAGGCTTCCCTAATGACACTGTCATAATGAAAAACACACCTTTGAATCCATATCTATTCAATTCCGGTAAAGCTGCTGTGTATTGATCCAACCGCGTATCATCGAACGTAATCATCACCGGTTTGGAAGGAAGCGGTTTGCCATAAGCAAGGTATTCATATAACTGATCAGGCAAAATACTATGGTACCCGCTATCAGCCAGGGACCTCATCTGATCCGCGAAAATGGCCTCAGGAACAATGTAAGCACGGGCTGTCTTTGAATCCGCATCTTTCCAGTTACGTATCTGGTGGTAACAAAGTATGGGAACTTCCTGGCGGTTCAATATAGTAGCTGCATCCGCAAGAACCAGGGTGGCAGGTGTAGCTGTTGCAGGAACAATATCCTTTTCGACGGCAGGTTCAGGGGCTTTATTTTTTGCATCCTGGTTACAACTGTAATGAATAAACAACCAAAATACGGGCATAATAAATCCACCTATGAGATAAGCAGTTAGCTTTAGCAGGTTTTTCATACAACTGAGGAAAGTTTATTCGCAAACATAAGGATCATTTCACAGCGATCACCCTGTTTTCTTCAGGGCCCTTGAATGCTGAGGTATCAATAGCAAAATGGCGGCTGGAAAGGTTAGTTTGCGCAAAGAGGTTTTTAAGGTACAATGCTGATGATTCGAAACCTTTTCCATCCCTTGCATCAAAATCATTTAAAATAAGACCACTGGCTTCTTTTTGCATAGCCTGCGGATCATCTAAGTAATAGTAGATCACAGCCAGGTTATAATAGCTGGCATAGCGCAGTTTTCTGTCATGCTTATTGGTAGAAGTATATTTTCTTTTTATGCCATCAAAATAATTAATAGCCGGCTGCAACTGTTCACGGATGCCATCCAACGGTTTATCGGCGCTCATACTGAACAATACCTCGCTGGCAATTTGAAATGCCTGGCGGTGTGCCCTGTATTCAGGATGCTTTTTACTGTCCAGTATCCACATAAAGTCAGTCACCGTTGCTTCACCATATCCATAATTATTGGTGAGATTTTCACTTAAATAACTCATGGCCCTGTTCACACAGTTCCTGTACAATTGTTCAGTAACAGATAAACTATTTACTAAAAAATATCCCTCAGCCATTTGCCGGATGGCAAACTCCGGGCTGCGATACACTTGTTTATAATTCCTGTCGGCCAGTTGTACCTTTCCGATATAGGCGCCTTTGAAATCGCTGATATCTGCAAAAGCAGAGAACGTATAAACGACTTCCTGTGTAAATAGCCTGCGCCTGCCGGTCTCTTTTCCCTGCCTGTCTTTGACGATCTCTTCCCTTTCTTTTACTGAGAAAGATTCAGGTAACAGGTCCTCTAATTTTACCTGGATATCGAGGTGCCCTTTTTTATTCAGCTTTCTCCATCCTTCAAGGATCACCGAGTGCTCAGGCGACATGTCTTTCAGAAAGCCTTGCATCAGTTTGGTTCCTTCCACAGATACATTATAAGTGCGATAGGTACTGTCTAACCTGACAGCGGGAAGTGAACGGAACTGTGAGGTAAACCTGAATTTATCGAGGTCAACTCTCTGGCTAAGAGCAAAAAGAGGGAACAGGAAAGCAGCCAGAAGTAAATTTTTTTGCACAGGCGTTGGATTTGGCATATAACGCTTTAAATAATGAAATATTCTCCCATCCAGCTGAAATCCGGAAGGATACAGTAAAACCCTGATTGGTCAATTATCCATTTCTGCATCAAAGAAACCGATATTGGCGAGCACTCTGCCCGGGTCGGTATAGTTCAGCAATGTTCTTTTGATGATGTCTGACATATCTTCTCTGCTGGTGCTGAAAGAAGCTTTGATCAGGGAAAGCTTATATGAATTGATCTTGAAATAAGCCAGGCGGGCAGTTTGAGAAGTATGCTCATCAATAAAATGAAACTCCTCGGCAATATGCGCCTGGTCGTTGTGGTAGGACGGGTGGTTCATACGAACGGATATTGGTGGTTTTCAAATATTGGATCAGCTATCTAACGGCAAAATGTGTCCAAAATTGCTTTTTATTTCATTAGCTATTCACAGTTGCTCCTTCTTTGTCCCCATAGATATAAGCGATAAACACTACAGGTGCGAACAAACACGCAGGGGAGCGAGTACTAGTACCCGATTTCAATTGAAATAATACGACCGGAAATTATAGAGGCCGATTAGCACGTTATTTGTCACGGATAGAACCTTCGACCCTGTTTTAATCCATATCCGATGAGTAAACTTTACATTGTATTTATTTTTGCGCTTCTAAGTACATCACTTTACAGTCAATCACCTGTCAAGGCAGTGGAGATGCGGGATGCCCGTTTCCGCTTTATCAATAAAACAACAGGTACAGCCGTCAACGACCTGCTTTGGGATGAAGCAGAATCATTCGTCAACGGTTTTGCAAAAGTGGCATCCAACCATAAATGGGGATTTGTTGATCTGTATGGCAATGTGGCGATCAGGGCGGAATATGAATCCGTAAGGAATTTTTATAATCACCTTGCCGCAGTCAGGCAAAATTCCATGTGGGGGTTTATAGATGAACAAGGCAAAACGGTCATTTCTTTTGAATTCGATATTATTTTCGATTTTAAGGAAAACGTGACTGCGGGATATAAAGGCAACAAATGGTACCTGCTCAACAAACAGGGGAATATCATCCGCTCACTGGATATTGATATCTTTTACGGATTTAAGAATGGAAAAGCAAAGTTCAGTAAAAACGGAAGGACAGGATCAATGAACCTGAACGGTGATATTATTTTCATTGAACCCGAAAAAACAACCGCTGCAAAAAGAAATAATACCGCTAATGCACGTACCAGTACTGCACAGGCAGGCGATTGCCCTGCCAATATCGGCTTTGAGGATGGAAATTTTACCAACTGGAGTTGTTATGTTGGAGATGTGGCAGCAAATGGCACCACTAATGTCATCACTGTTAATCCTTCTGCTCCCACTGCGAACAGGCATGTTATTTACCCGCGCAGTAATCCTTCCGCCATTGATCCTTATGGATTATTTCCGATCAACCCTCCGGACGGAAGTGGTTATGCATTAAAACTTGGCAATAATGTAAACGGTGCAGAAGCAGAACGGGTAAGCTACCAGATCAATGTGCCTGCGAACTCTGCAGACGCCTCTATTACTTACAGGTACGCAGTAGTTTTCCAGGATCCCGGTCACCTTACTTACCAGCAGCCGCGTTTCAGCGCCAAAGTGCTGGATGTATTAACCAATACTTATCTTGACTGCGCATCGTATGAATATGTTTCCACATCATCTCTTCCGGGTTTTAATACTTCGCCTGTGGACGATTCGGTAAAGTATAAGACATGGGCATCTGTATTCATCAACTTAAGCGCTTATGCAGGCAGAACGCTTATCCTGGAATTCACTACGGCGGACTGCACAAGAGGTGCCCACTGGGGCTATGCATATGTAGATGTTGGCGATTGTAATATAACAGCTGACATACAATATCAATGTAATCCAAGTATGGCTACATTAAGCGGACCTCCGGGATTCGAATTTTACAACTGGTGGAATAGTGATTTCAGCTCTATACTTGGAACAGGCCAGGTCACTACGTTGACACCGGCGCCGCAATTGAATGCGACCCTGCATGTAGAGGTCATTCCTTTTAATGGCTTTGGATGCAGTGATACACTGGAGGTGGTGGTAACAAACAGCAATCCTACTGCCAACGCCGGATCAGATAAGTCCATGTGCCCGGGCCTGTCAACGGTCATTGGCAGTCCTGCTATAAGTGGCAATATCTACTCCTGGTCGCCTGCTACCTATTTGTCAAATCCCAATATTGCCGCACCGGTCTCAACAACACCTGTCTCAGCAACGTATATTGTTACGGTCAGCAATATTGCCAACGGGTGTACCGATACAGACACCGTAAATATATTCGTAGCCCCCAAGCCATTGCCGGTTTTTGATCCGGGTCCGCCTCAATGCCTGGTGGGTAATAGTTTTACATTCTTCAATACTTCTGTCGCCGGAGCTTCTTATAGCTGGAACTTTGGAGACGGCAATACATCCGCCGCATCAAGTCCTGTACATAGTTATACTTCAGCCACTACTTACAATGCGAAACTGGTGGTCACCGGCAGTAATGGCTGTAAGGACAGTATCACCCACCCGGTGACGGTACATCCCCATCCTGTGATCACTACCAGTAATGATCTCTCGATCTGCCGTGGAAACAGTGTTCAGCTTTCCACCAGTGGTGGCCAATCATATCAATGGACTCCTTCAGCCGGGTTAAGCTGCAGTAATTGCACCGGTCCCGCTGCCTCTCCTCTTACCAATGCAACATATATAGTCAGCGGTACTAACAGCTTTGGTTGCCCGGCATCCGATACCGTTAACATTACAGTACATCAGCCTATACAAGTGAATGTATCTCCTGACCGGACGATCTGCGACAGGGATTCGATACCTCTTGCTGCCAATGGCGCAGTATCATATGCATGGTCGCCGGCACAGGGATTGAGCAGCGTCAACACACCCAATACGGTTGCGGCGCCTAACACTTCGACGCAGTACAGGGTGATAGGTTTTGATGGTCATAATTGTTTTACCGATACAGGTTTTATCAACATTACTGTCAACCCGAAGCCTTCTGTAGAACTCGGACCTGACCTGACCCTGTCAACGGGGACCATACATACATTTACACCTGTAACACAAAATGGTCCGATCGTCTGGTGGCAATGGTCGCCTGCAACCAACCTGAACTGCACAAATTGTTCTGAGCCGTCGGCCACGGTAAAAAAAGACATTACTTACCATGCCTCTGTCCGGAATATTTACGGATGTATGGCTACCGATTCTGTGCGTATCAAAACATTTTGTGAGAATTCACAGGTCTTTATTCCCAATGCGTTCACTCCTGATGGTGATGGCGTGAATGATATCCTGATGGTGAGGGCAAAAGGCATTGAAATGGTCCGCTCATTCAGAATTTTTTCAAGATGGGGCGAATTGCTATTTGAAAAAACCAATTTTCCACCTAACACTCCAACTTATGGATGGGATGGAAAGATCAAAGGAGTAACAGGTGCACCCGAAGTTTATGTTTATACAGCCGAAGTAACATGCGATAACCTGCAAACCTATACTTACAAAGGAAATGTATCGATCCTGAGATAAAAGCCACCCTTATGAAAAAAACTTTACTTCTATTACTTTTTCTTACCTGCCTGCTGCGGTCAGGCCGGACAGATGCACAGCAGGATATTAATTTCTCACAGTTCTATGAACTTCCCTTATTAAGAAACCCGGCCTTAGCAGGGATCTTTAACGGCAATGTCCGCTTTACTGCCGCCTACAGGAACCAATGGGAAAGCATTACGACTCCGTACAGGACCATGGCGCTGGGTTCAGAAATAAAATTGTTTAAAGGCCTTGTAAAAGGCGATTTCATCACAGCAGGTCTGCAAATTACAAATGATGTTGCCGGCGATGCTAATCTCAGAAGAACGCAATTCCTCCCTGTGATCAATTATCATAAAATGCTGAATGAAGAAAATATGACCTTCATTTCCGCTGCGTTCATGGGAGGAACGGTCAGTGAAAGCTTTGATGCAGGCAAGCTACGGTTCGACGACCAGTTTGTCAACGGGGCGTACAGTTCCTCTAATCCCACCAGCCAGGCTTTCAGCAATACCAGCTTCAATTATCTTGATGCATCAACGGGTGTCAGTTTCAGCAGTCTTATCAATAACAACCTGCGTTTTTATTTCGGGGCCGGTTTGTTTCATTTTACAAAACCTGTGCTGACCTTCATGCAGGATAATGAAGTACGGTTGAATAAAAAATGGGTATTCAATACAGGGCTTTCGGCTTACACTACTACCTACAACAGGATCGTCATTTATGCCGATCATTTTATGCAGGGCGCCAACAGGATGACGCAGGGAGGTTTTTTATTCACCCATAATTTTGACCACACAGGTGATGATGCCAGGTTTTCTTTATCCGGGGGGGCTGTTTACCGCTGGAAAGATGCGCTGATCCCTGTAGTGAAGATCAATACCAACAATCTCAGCATAGGTTTGAGCTATGATGTGAATACAAGCAAACTAAGGACTGCATCTTCTTATCGCGGCGGTTTTGAGCTCACACTTTCATACATGGATATATGGGGAAGTAAAAACAAAGACCTCGAGTTAGTAGAATGCCCTATCAAGAACTGGTAAGGCGCTGTTTCATTGCGAATACCAGGTATCTGCCTTCAGCACTTTCATTTTATCGTCCAGGTAAAAAATAAAACTATACTTCTTCCGGTTTTTGGGTGAATTCTCAAAGGAGCTTTTCCCACCCTCTGTTATCTCGAACTTATGGGCTATGGTCCATACTATCTCGTCCTTTTTCCGGTCCCCTACCTCCTTGATATCGTCAAACGAGATGGATCTGTACTCCTTATTTTTAAAAAGCTTACCGGTAATATACTCCTGTATCTTTTCACCGGCTAATTCTTTGGCAGAACGATTGATCTGTGCGCCGGCTATAGCAGGCATAACCAGGAATAAGATGAATAGTGACCGCATAACAATAGTTTTAATGACAGAATAGATTGCCCGGTCACGAAGAAACTGAAGTTACTTTATTTAACAGCCAGACGGAAAAGTAAATGACAAACGGCTGTTCCGCCTCATAAACGCACTCTTTGATGGTTTTTGCGGCCATTGGATAATCGCTGTATATTTATAGTGGGGTAAAAGTATTTATCACCCGTACTAAAAACTTGCCGCTTATGAAAAAGATGTTCATTTCTGGTCTGTTATTATCCTCCCTGTTCTCCTGTCAGTCAGATCCGGAAAATGTAGCCGGGAAAGACAAATTAAAGGCCTTGCTTGTGTCCTATTATGATGCGCTGGCAAAAAAAGATACAGCCGGGATGCGGTCACTCACAGCCGCCGGTTTTGTTTTATATGAGGAAGGGATGATCTATAATAATGAAAGTGCCGCAAAATTCGTTGAGCAATTACCTGCTTTTACTGCTACATTCAAATTTGACAGTCTCAATACACACATTGATGAAAGAAATGCTTCCGCTTATTACCTCCGTGAAGCGGTGTTCACCATACAGGACAGTACTCATGCACCTGTCAAATTCCTGGAAAGCGCCACTTTCAAAAAAGAAAATGGAGAATGGAAGATAAGGTTCATTCATTCGTCATTACGGAAATGATTCAACGATCGGCCATTATAAAACAAAGATCCCGGCTCACACCGGGATCCATTATTCTAAGCCTTACCCTCTAAGTCTCAGAAAGGTTTTACTTTTCCGGAGCCGGAAATATGTGTTGTTATTACTGGATTGCCGCGATAATAAACGGAACCGCTGCCGGATATCGTTGCATCCAGCGTTTGTGACAAATTAGTTTGAATATTACCTGATCCGCTGATCTCAGTGACCGCCTTTTCCGCTAATACATTACCTACATTGATGTTACCGCTGCCGCTTATTTTCAGGCTTTCATTCTTCGCTGCGCCGTTTGAAACGGTGATATTGCCTGATCCGCTGATCGTAGCGGTCAGTTTATCCGCAAGATTGGCCTGTACTACATTGATATTGCCAGAACCACTGACACGGAGATCCAGGTTCTGTGCTGCCAAAGCATTTACGAGATTGAACTCTGCTGAACCGCTCAGGTTGACGGCATCTGCAAAAGGGGCGCTGATGGTTACCAGTATCTCCTCGTGGCTCTTTACTCTTTTACCATCCTGGAATTTGATCACCAGGTTATCACCCGCTTTGTTGGTCTGTAAAATATCAAGGATATTCTGCTGGGCCTGTATCTCCACTTTATATACCGGGTCGATCTTATAATTCACTTTCCCGCTGATACTAACGGATACGCTTTTAAAACCCGTCACACCTCTTGTTTCTGTCACTATCGGGCCCTCACCTACCACCTTTTCGCATGATGTAAAAGACAGGAGACTTATTGCTGCGAGTAATACTAATACGCTGTTCTTCATTTTTATATTTTTCATTTTACAAAGGTTTTTAATGGTTATGTATTTACCAATGTCATCCGGGTGAATTGTTCTTTCGGCTGATGAATTGGGTATTTAAAATTCGATTTTATAGTTCAGTATAGGGATCAGCCCCGTCTGGTACATCGTTGTGATCTTGTCCTTTTCATCATCATAATACTGGTTGAAGATATTCAGCCGGTTGGTCAGGTTTTGTATATCCAGCGAAAGAGTACTGGTAACGTGTTTCCTGTTCCATTTCATGCTTACCCTCAGATCGGCCCGGAAATAAGCAGGATTCTGAAAACTGTAAGCCTCCTTTTCTTTGAATACAGTATATCCTGCCTGCCTGGAAGCTGCAAGGTCGATAGGTGTTGTCCGTAAACCTCCGGCACAGATCGTTTTGATATTAACACCAATGGTCTTTGACTTTCGCTCATTGACAAAATCCTTGCCGGTGATAAAGGTTACGATATAGTTCCCGTTAAACCGCGTATTTCTTTCTACTCCATCAGCGGCTGTATATTTTGATTGATAAACAGAATTACTAAGTGTCAGGTAAAAATTATTATGCAGGTAACGCTCCAGCGAGATCTCAGCTCCGTAATTCCTTCCCTTGCCTTTATTCACTAACGGATCTGTGACATATTCATATTCAACATTAAGAGTTGAAAGAGTGCTGCTGTCATGTGTCGCCACAGGCACATTGAACAATCGCTGATAATAGACCTCCGTTTTTAACTGCATATTTTTTGCCAGCCTGTAACTGAAGGACAAAACATAATGATGAGATTTGGTGAGATCAAGGTTTTTATTGGGTAATACAACATCGTCATTAGGTAATTGCTGTTGCGCAAAATAGACATTGAGTGTCTGTATCTGGCTGTGCAAACCATACCCCACACCTATACTGCTGCGGTTATTGATATTCCACCGTGCAGACAGTCGTGGCTCTGCAGACGATGTATTGTTATGTGACAAACGCAGGTAATGAAGCCCGGCATTCAGCGTTACTTCATTCGCCGGTTTGTATTGCCATTGGGCAAAAGCCTGCTGCGTGGAAGTATTTCCGCTGGTATTTAATTTTTCCTCCAGCGGATCATCCTCATGTTCAGATGACAGCCTGTAAAACTTATAATGTATCTGCGTGTTGATAAACCCGGCCCTGAGATGGAGCCTGTTACTGAACTTATAATTAGCCGTTGTACTGAACGATAATTTACGGGTGTTGTATTTATCAATATAGGAGGTGCTCAGGGAAAGATCATCCTCTGTGTAATCTTCATCGTACCCTAATTTAGTATATGAAATACCAATAGCTGAATTGATTTTCAGTTTTTTCCCTGCAAGGATGGAATGTGTGAGGCCGCTCATTCCTGTGTTGGAAATAAATCTTGAAACGTAACGATCACTCTTTGCTTCCCACCTGGAAGAGTCCTTATCAGGATTAAAATCCTGGTCGCTGAGTCCACCAAAGCCAAACAAGGTAAATGTGCCCAGTTTGCTGGTCGGGAGGTAAATATTATATGACAGGTCCTGGAAATTGGTCACATTATCATCCGGCAATACACCTATCTTATTCAGTAAGGTGAGGGTGGAATAACGATAGTTGATCAGATATGAGCCTTTGTATTTTTTAGAGAAGGGGCCTTCCATGGCTGCATTCAACCCCAGCACTCCTGCCTGCAGGGAATATTCCCTCTTTTCATTATTACCCTTCCGCAGTTTTATATCAAATACACCACTCAGTGCATTGCCATATTCTGCCGCAAAAGCAGCTGTTACAAAATCGGAATTGGATAATAACTGTGAACTGAGAATAGAAATACCTCCGCCGCTCAAACCAGGCTGGCTGAAATGGTTAGGACTGGGTATATCCACTCCTTCCATACGCCAGAGCAAACCTGTAGGCGAGTTACCGCGAATGACAATATTATTGTTCCCGTCATCGTTGGCCATCACACCGGGGAAAGCGGCTGCCATGCGCAAAGGATCATTCACCGCAGCAGCGTAGCGTTGTGTTTCTTCCACGGTAAATGCCCTTGCACTTACCGCACTCATATCATTCAGCGGCTTATTCTTTTTGCTGTTAGCTTTAATGATCACTTCACTTTCCGTTTTCACCAATGCTTCTAATTGAACCGTCAATACTGTTTCTTTGCCGGAATTGACAATAATATTGTCCAGCATTGCTTCTTTAAAGCCGGAATAGGTGATCGTGATGCGGTAAGAACCGACAGGCATTTCTTTGAACCGAAATACGCCGTCAATATCAGTAATAACAGATTGATGGGTCCCGGGAATGCTAACGGTTGCGCCAGCCATCGGTTTTTGCAGCACCTGGTCAACAACGATACCGCGTATCTGCTGCCTGAATTGCGCCTGGGCAGATAATGAGAAAAGGGATAAGGCCAAAAATAATTTCATCTTCATGATCATCTTCTTTAGTCGTTGATTAATGGTTTCTTTAAAAACAACCATTGAAGATGATACCCCCATCCGTTAACAAAACTTTAGAAAATATTGATGCCGGCGTTCCAGCCGAGCCAGCCTGTTACCCTGTTGCTGAAACTATGTGTTTTATAAGATGAAGCCGGAACAGGGAAACGATACCCTGCTACTCCCGATGGCTGATCGGATATATACACAGAATAAGCGGGGCCTGCATAGACCGAAACAAATTTTGCGATCCGGAGATTGAAATTGAGCTGCGCCCTGTTCAGCAGATTGAGATAATCCCATGTGCCGAGATACAGGTATTGCGATACCAGTTCCGGGTTAAAGGAAATGTTTTTCCTTTTATTCAAAGGTAATTCGCTGCCTAAGCCATAACCAAAGCCATATACCCTGTTCGTTTCACTGGTATTTACACCCGCCTGGAGTATGCTATAAAATTTGCGGTTACCTGTTTTAAATGCAGCATTCACATCCAGCACTTCATTGGAGGAGAAACTGAGTTTATGATACCCTTTCAGTATGATATTAATGAGGCCGATGCTGTACCCGTCTGACGTATCGGCAATATTGATCAGGCCGAACTGAACACCTTTTAGTTTTTTAGTGTAATTGATCACCCCGGATATTTGCACACCCCTGATCTCTTTATTGCTGAAATTCATCACACCTGCTAATTGCACACCACTGACCTTTTTCCTGGCAAAGTTTCCCACTCCGGATATCTGTACGCCTTTCACACTATCTGTAACATGGTTATATACTCCGGCGATCTGTACTCCTCCGAATTTTCCTTTTACCAGGTTACTAACCCCCGCAGCCTGAAAAGCCCGGACCGTATCTAATACAGTATTGTTGACACCAGCTACCTGGAAACCCGTTACCTGCCCGCCTACCACGTTGAATACTCCCGCAGCCTGGAAATATTTCACTTCTTTCTTATCAATATTGAAAACGCCGCCGATCTCCACACCATTTGTACCGGCAGTATAACCACCGATCGCATTCAGTGAAAAATTATTCACCACCTGCCCGCTCATTTTACCATGTGACCCCAGTCCCGGTATCAACGAAGCCTGGAAAGGTCTTGTCGTAAAGAACTTCCGCAGGTTCAGGCTTTGTACTTTTTGTTTGGCAGAAAGTAAAAAGCGGCCCATTCCTGTTCTTTCCACTTTGGCAGAATCAGCGGCAGAGATGACCGGGGCCTTTGCACTGGTATCTATCGTAGTTTCGCTTCTCATAGAATCCGGGACCAAATAATCCTCCGGGCTGATGATCACTTTGTCCTCTTCCCGCTCCACCGGCAGCATCGTAATAGTGAGTTGCTGGCTGTGCCGTGGTTCTATGACGACAGATGTGTCTTCATAAAACTCTTTACTGACCGTCAATATGGCTGTGCTTGCCTTGCTGCTTTTTAATTTTAATTTGAAATAGCCTTCATTATCCGTCAATGCTGCGGCCAGCAGCTTTTTTTCATATACACTGGCTTCATTGATGGCCATGCCCGATTGTTCATCATACACATAGCCGCTTACAGAATATATTCTTTCTTCCACCACTCCCTTATTCGTCACGATCGTCATGCGGATAGGCGCTTTGCGGATGATCACATAGTTGCCGCTTTCCCTGAATTCATACGTGGTATTGAAGAGTAAATTCAATACTTCTTTCACTGTTTTGTTGCGGACACTCAGGCTGACGAGGCTATCCTTCTTTACAATACCGGAACTATAAGAAAAATAAAAATCTCCCTTGTTGCTGAGTATCTCCAGCACATTATCCAGGCGCTGGCGGTTAACATCCAGCGATACATTCTTTGAGAGAACTCCCTGCCCGAAAGAGATCCCGCCGAAGAAAAATAAAGTAATTAGTGTACCCCAAAACCTGCTGCGTTTCATCCCGGATATCCTGTTTATTGTAAAATGACCGTATCACCATTCCTGGTGACAGAGATATTAAATGTGAGGCTGATCACATTCAATACCTGGTCCAATGATTCGTTGTTAAAAGTAGTATTTAGCTTCAGGTTTCTTAGTCCTTCGTTGCCGATCACAATGTTGGCGTCATAGGCTTCGTTGATCTTGTCCACCAGTTTCCATAACGGCGTGTCATCGCAGACAAACTCTTTGGTCCGGTAATAATTATAGAGTTTGTCGTTCACTTCCTCTTTTACCAGGGCCGTATCTTTTGCTTCTGCCAGTAATTTCTCATTGGCTTTCAGCTCTACCGTTTTGCCTGCCTTAGTTACCCTTACTATACCGGTTTCCACCACCACTTCAGTGTTCCCGTTCACACTCCTTACATTGAAAGAAGTGCCGACCACTGTTATCTCCACATCATTCACTGCGATCACAAAAGGTTTCTTCTTATCCGGTGTTACGCTAAAGAAAGCTTCGCCCTTTAATGTCACCGGTCTTTTATTTCCTTTGAACTTCGATGGATAAGAAATAGACGATCCCTTGTTCACCGTCACCACGGAACCATCAGGCAACGTATCATTAAGAACAGTTTGCTGTGCCTGCACGATCATTTCTTTTGCAGGCTGGTTGGTGATAAGGTAAACCGAAATGCCAAGTCCTATGAAAATAACAACGGCAGCAGCGATCCTCATCCATCCAAAACGGGTTGACCGTACAGGCGCCTCCTTCTTAGTATTGCCATGAATACGCTGCTGAAATCTTTCCCATGCCTTATGCTCATCCACCTCCGATACGGCAGCTACCCGGCGGCTAGTATCCCACACTTTCTTCAACTGGTCAAAATAAACCTGGTTCGCATCATCTGCTTTCAGCCACTGCATTACCTGTTCCCATTCATCCGCCGCAGCTTCGCCGAGCAGGTATTTCACCAGTAGGTCATCGTTGATATGGTTGAATGTGTTTTCCAGGTTGATCGTATTAATGATAAAAGAATAAAAGCACTAAGGTTAAAAAATCCACCAGTTTGGTGCGCAGCAGTTTCAGCGCTTTGCCCATGTGGTTCTCCACGGTTTTTTGGGAAATATCCAGTTTATCGGCGATCTCCCGGTATTTCATATCTTCAAAACGGCTTAGCTGGAAAACAGTGCGGCA